>JALWRB010000341.1 GCA_027077875.1 Candidatus Heimdallarchaeota archaeon | reverse complement strand
GAGGAGAAGATGCTCTCCGACATCGTTGTAGACGCAATCCTCGCAGTAAAGAAGGAGATTGGAGGCAAGGTAGTTGCAGACATCGACGACATCGTTGTCGTGAAGAAGTCAGGAGAGTCACTGAGTAACACACAGCTGTTCGAGGGTCTCATCCTTGACAAGGAGGTCGTACACTCGGACATGCCCACCTCGATCACCAATGCCAAGATCCTCGTGGTCAACACTGGTCTCGAGCTGACCAAGACAGAGTTCGATGCAAAGATCTCGATTAGCACACCCGATGAAGTCCAAGCCTTCAAAGCCAGAGAGGAGCAGATGCTCAACGACATGGCAGAGAAGATCATCAAAAGCGGTGCAAATGTTGTCCTCTGCCAGAAGGGTATCGACGACAAGATACAGGCTCTTCTCGCACAGGCAGGAGTCATGGCGATCAGAAGGGTGAAAAAGAGTGACATCGAGAGGATCACCACATCCACCAATGCAACCATCGTCACCAACCTCGACGACATCGAGGCCAGTTATCTTGGTACTGCGGAACTCGTTGAGCAGAGGCTGATTGCGGGTGACGAGATGATCTTCATCACAGGTGTTCCCAACTCCAAGATCGTAACTCTCCTCATCAGAGGAGGAACTGACTTCGTCCTTGACGAGTACGAGAGATCCATCCACGATGCACTCTGCGTAGTCAGGAACATTGTGGAGGACAAGCTCATCGTCCCCGGTGGTGGTGCAATTGAGCACGACCTCGCAAGGAGGCTGACCGAATTCGCAGAGAAGCAGGACTCCAAGATCCAGCTCGCTGTCAAGGCATTTGCAGATGCACTCAGGGTCATCCCGAGGACACTGGCTCAGAACGCAGGTCTCGACCCCATCGAGATCGAGGGCAAGCTGAACAAGAAGTTCTCCGAGGGCAAGACCACGTATGGAGTACACCATGACAAGGGCATTGCAGACATGCAGAAGGCCGGGATCATGGAGCCCTCTAGGGTCAAGTACCAAGCAATATCCTCCGCTGCAGAAGCAGCCATTATCCTCCTGAGAATTGACGACATCGTCAGTGCCAAGGACCTCGGTGGTGGCAACGGCCAGATGCCCCAAGGTATGGACGGAATGGGCGGCATGGATGGCATGGGCGGAATGGGTGGCTTCTAGACACCAAGTATTATTAGATCGTAAAACCATACCAAACATGTGAGAAATACATTCCTACTTCTACTACTTGTTTTCACAGTACCTGTTAATTCTTCTCTACTTGAAAGTCTTCGACCTGAGTCCGAGGTGAGCAAAGAACGGATCGAAGATGCTGTCCGATACCAACTAGAGCTGGGACCGCGTGTCCCCGGTAGTGATGGCGCCAGGAATTTTCAGAAGTGGATAATCTCACTCTACGAGCAGAGTGATGTGTGGAACGCTTACCTCTTACCCTTCACCTACAAAGGAATAAATGTCGCCAACATCCTGATCACCCGGAATGGTACGGAATTTCCGCGGTACCTGATTGGAGCACACTATGATTCCCGAGCGAGAGCAACTCAGGAAGACCCTGATGTTCCAGTGACGGGGGCAAATGATGGTGCTTCAGGTGTGGCTGCAATTATCGAGATGACCTCTCTCCTCTCTGCTTACGACAGCTCGGATATTGGATTTCTCTTGATTGATGCGGAGGATCAAGGATACGATGGGAAGGGATTTGGTATCGATGGCTGGGACTGGATCGCAGGGTCCACATACTTTGTGGAGAACCTTGATCAGGAGAAACTAAACAAGCTGGAGTACTTCATCCTCCTTGATATGATCGGGAACCCCGACTTGGTCCTCGAGTACGAGGGTTACAGTACAGACTGGTTGAAGGAGGATGTATGGGAGTATGCACGGTCACTTGGATACAATAACACTTTCATCCCCGAATACGGAGTCTCCCTCATTGATGATCACCGTCCTTTTCTCGACTATTCAATAGACGCGATTGACATCATAGACTTCAGCGGATACAAGGAATGGCACACGACCAAGGACACCATGGACTCAATAAGTATAGACTCAATCGCTATTGTTACGGATGTGGTCACTAACTACTTGATTAGCTCCCTTGGACTGGAGAAAATCACCTCATCCGAGGACATCATGATAACATCGTTTCCGACTCTCTCCTCTAATTCGGAGAACGCTCCATTCCCTCTCTCAGCGTTCTTCACAATCTTTGTTATGGCGGTTGTCATTCGTTCGAGAAGGAGTTTGGTTAATTTATAAATCGATGATACCTCTCGGAATAATGGCAGACCATCTGACAAATCTAAAAGGAAACCACAAAGGCGACTACACCATCTACTATCAAAAGGGAGACAAGATCGAGAAGCTCTCAGATTGTGACATCTATGTTCTTGACAATGTGGGTGTGACCTTCAAGGACAAGAGTAAACTCGGCAAGGACAGGAGAAGATTCATCCCCAGCTTCAAGATAGTCATGATAGAGCAGGAGTTTCTATAAAATCCTAAACCAAACCTTTATATCAAAAAATGATATATGGTGAACTATGAAACTAGAACTCAAGATTGAGGGTATGACATGTAATTCATGCTCCAACGCAATAACCAAGAGATTATCAAAATTTGACTTCACCAGCAACATCCACATTGATCACGAGGCTGGAACAGGGGTCCTTGAGGTGACCGATCCTGTTGAGGACCACAAAGAGCAGGTCGTGAAAGCAATCGAGCAGATCGGCTATAAAGTTGTTCAATAGATATTATCCCATTGAAATTGGCCTGATTTCAATACGATCGTCTTCCAGTATGACCTCAGGCCTACCCCTACCGAATCTCCGGGAAGTACCGAGAGGAAAGATCACGAACTCCTTACGAATAACCCTAGGATCAATGTAAATAGAGCGTATTGTCTCCGACAACCCCACAGGACAGATCCCACCGGCAGGATATCCGCTGACCTCTTCGAGCTCACTGTTGGGAATGTAGTTCCAGGCTTTGGTCCCTCCTTCATCCAGTTCCACCAACGTCCTCTTATCGACTCGACTCCCACCAGTGAACACGCAGGCAACAGTATTTCCAGAGTACTTGTTCCGAAGGATCATCACCTTGATGACATTAAAGCGCTCGATCCCGAAATACTCGCTAATGTCGTGAACATTTTCTAGCGACTTCTCGGTCTCCATAACCTCAATTTTGCCATCTGTAAAAAGGGATTCCATAACTGATCTTCTACACTTCTCCTATAAAATCCATTATTGCTACCTTCATCAGATAGAACAGCTCGTTAATGTTCTCACCAGTCACACAGGAGGTGTAGATCACATGGACAGTCCGTTCCTTCATTTCATCGAGGACCAAGAGCCTTTCCTTAAGAAATTCATGAATGGGTTTTGTGTCCTTGATCAGGTCTATCTTATTGCCAATTAGAAAGAGAGGGATCTTACCATAGGCATTTGTCGTGTGCATGTCAATCTCGTGGATCAACTCGATCATCGTTTCTAGATTCTGTTGGTATCTCGTGACGTCGAATACAATTATCCCCGCGTAGGAGTTCCTGAGGTACTGCCTTCTGAACTTCTTGAAATTGTTGCTGGGATCCACCTCCCATATCGAGAAGACAAAAGTTCCGTCGGGAAGTGTCAGTCGTTTGACCGAGAAGTCCCCTCCTATTGTCGTCTTGTGATCATGGAGGAAGCTGAGGCCCATGAAGGATCTTCGGATACTTGTCTTGCCCACTCCTGAAGATCCAACCATGCATACCTTGAATGTGAAGTCCACATCCTCCATATCTAAGCGGAGATTTTTCGGAATTTTATATCTTCGTTACTGAACAGGTTGAGTGCACTACCAGTCTGCCC
>JALWRB010000340.1 GCA_027077875.1 Candidatus Heimdallarchaeota archaeon | reverse complement strand
GATATCTGATCGTCTCAGTAGTCACCGCACTTCCCTATGCACTCGTCTTTGCATACCTCGGACAGATAGGAGCGGAGTACATAGACAATCCAGATCTGCTGCTCAAGGTAAATATCGCTCTTGTAGTATTCTTCACCCTCGGTGGGGTTATAGCACTGCTAATAAATCAGATTAGAAAAAGAAGACCTCAGGTTCAGGACGATTAAATCTTGTTCGCAAGTTTATACCTGAATACGACCACTGCGATGAGTGATGAAAATATAACTGTCAAAGGGAATGGAGTCGGTTCTGTTGTCAGTTGCAAAGATTGAGTATCAAACTTTTCATGATAGGCTTTATCAGCTGGGGTATTGTCTTTGAGACCAGCTTCTCCAGCAATCGAGTACGGTCCTCCTGTAGAGTCATCCCAGTAGTTACCCTCAAAGAGGACACCTTGGGATGAAGAAAAGGCTTGACTCTCGGTTTGTTTCTCCCACCCATTGTTGTAGAAGCTATTATTACTTATGGTGTAATTCTGCAAGGAGTCTGATATAATCTCTATTGCATAGCTCCCTGCGTCTTGGAACAGGTTATCACTGATAATTACATTAGAAGAAATCCCAAGAACTAAGATGGAATTTCCACAGCAAGCTCCTCCAAATCCAGTCTTGTAAGAGGCTCTCACAAATGAGTTGGAAGTGATTGTCAGGTTCGATATATCCCACCCCAGTTTCAGTTGTATATCTCCTTGGACAAATGTATTATCACTGATGTCTCCAGAACTAACATTAAGAAGTTTAACCTCCCCGTTGATCTCATTATAAGCATATGTGAGTTCTTCTATATCCAAGAGTTCCTCATTAACAATTCCCGTGTTATTGTATATCTCCAGAACATCCACGTTACTAATAAGTGAGTATGAATCGGTAATGGCAGTGTTTCCAACAATTGAGAGTTTGTTTATATCTGAGAGAATTAGATTTTTCCCCCAGTCCTCTTTCTGGAAGTAGTTGTTCTGAATTAATAGGTAATCAACCGATATTGCGTAGACAGATTTCATATAGAGTGCATAAGAGTTATTGTCCCATTCATAGAAGTACGAGTCCTCGATAGTCACCGATCCCTCAATATTTTGAAGATCTATCATTCCCGGATTAAAACCACTTCTCATCTTAACCCTGTCCATCCTGAAGAAATTATTTCGAATGACTATATCTCCAACTATCCCGTTGATTGTTATGGCATTGGCACTGTCGGAGACTCTACGGTCGATAAACTGGGAAAATCTCAGATTCTCAATAAGGTACGGATTTTCTGGACTGCCGTCACCAGGAATTCCGTATGTACTGAAATCCTCGGCAGAGGTGATGGATATCGCAGGACTCTCTTTTAGATTGTCATAACGATATGCTATCGGATTTAACTCTGCTTTAACTAGGGTCATCGTGATCCCCATGCTCAAAGTCGAGAAGAGAAGGGATAGGAGAAGAAAATTTCTGAATTTAACCATGTTTAATTATATATTTGTCCACTATTAATAACTTTCGAAATTCGAGGGGTAAACAATACCAATGCAAATGCAGATATTTCGACAAATCAACAGTGGTTGAGAGATGCGAGCTTCTATCGGAGAGGGGGGAGATAAAGTGATATGGTCAATCGACCAGCCTATTAGCCCGGGGCTCATCATGTCGATACAGAGAAAGTTGCTAGAAAATGAGGACTTCTGGACAGGAACCGCAATTGAGGAGATTGCTCTCTCACTGTACCGAAACTATGACATCAAGGATCTTCAGGTCAAAGTAATGGACGAGGACCCTAGACTAATCAGCGAGATTTCAGTTCTCTTCCGACTTAAAGGTGACGATGCTTTCTTTGCTATAGATGGTACTGAAAAATACACTGTGCTTGCGAGATTATACCTTCCCGTCATATTTGCGCTTATTCGTATTTTTAAACACAAAGAGGTGTCCTAATTTCGATAGATTTTAATTCACCCGTGAGTTAATATAAATGGTGAGCACGGTGGGTTTCGCAACGAGTTGGTCGAAGCAGTTAACCTGCCCAATCGTGAGAATGGCGCAGGTAGATGACATACCGTCCATCGTCGAGACCATACTCAATTCAGATTCCCTCTTCATCAAGAACATATTCAGGGATAAATTGGACAAGGCAAGAGATGCACTCATCGAGACCTATACCAACAACTATGCTGGTCTGTACGTCATTACCGAGGGACCCATGGTCATCGGGGTTACAAGATTGCAGCTCCCCACTCAACCATTGTACAAGGCAATTAGCTTCCAGACTCTGATCAAGCACCTCGGCTGGAGAAGGGGTCTCAGGGCAGGCTTCCTCATGTCACCTTGGGATGAGTACAGGTCGAAGAGAAATGAGGCTTACATTGAGTTTCTCTACATTCGATCTGAGTGGAAGAACAGTGATGCTGGTCGTATACTTCTGAATAAGGCAGTTGATCTTGCCATCGCCACCAAATCGAAATTCATCTCCATCTTCGTACCACACCTAGACCAAAAGATGACGGATCTACTTGAGAGGAGAGGATTCTTCAGACACAGGAACGTGAAGTCTCCGTTCGCCAGTATTTTCTCAGACGTGTACCAGTGGGAGAAGTGGGTGTGCCCAACTGTGGATCGACCTATTACCATTAAGGGACTACTGATCAACAGAGTGGAGCGAGCCCGTAGAGTGTGGAATCGGAGGAGACAACAGGCTATTACCAGTTTTAGGTTCAGTGTGGCCTTGGTGATGCTTCCACTGATCTACGGGACATTAGCTTACTACCGTGGGTTCACTCTTGCAACACTGGGTTGGGTGCTGGTTCTTGTCAGTCACAGTATCGGGCTGTTCTCTATCTACTTCAAGAGACTGAGCGGCGCGGTGCTCCTGTTTTCGGCTGTGATTGTCGAGAGTATCAATTTGATTCTCAGAGCGGTATTCACCGAGACATGGAGCTACCGATTGTGGTTACTTCCACTTGCATTCCTCAACTTCTGGATGGTCTGGGTACTCTACAGGGCGAAGAAGATGAACTACCTCGCACAGCAGGAGATTCCAATTCCTCAGAATATGTGATCTACATTCGAGTGAATTACTTTCCGGTGAACTCTGCTTTACGCTTTTCTAGAAAGGCACTCATTCCTTCTCTAAGGTCATCAGTCGAGAAGCACATCGAGGCGTAGTTGACCTCTAGCTCTTGGCCAGAGATAATGTCCGTATTAGATGCAGCGTAGATCGCATCCTTGGCGGCGTGTAAGGCCACGGGTGCCATCTTCTTCAGAGTCTTAATCATTTTACCAAGCTTCTCATCGAGGTTTTCGAAGCTCGCGACATCATCCACGAGACCGAGCTCATATGCTCTCTTGGCATCAATCTTCTTCCCCATTAGGATCATTGACTTGGCCACCGATGTACCTACTGCTCTAGTGAGTCTCTGTGTACCTCCAAAACTCGGGATAAGACCTAGGGATACCTCGGGAAGTCCGAGAACTGCATTTTCTGTCGCGAGCCTGATGTCACAGGCCAAGGCCAGCTCAAGACCTCCGCCAAGCGCGTACCCGTTGACTATAGCAATAACTGGTATAGGGAGAAGTTCGATACGGTCGAGTACCCTCTGTCCATATGTGAGGAACTCACGGGCCTCAAGTGGGCTAAGCTTCACCATCTCAGAAATGTCAGCTCCTGCGACGAATGATTTCTCCCCAGCTCCTCTGATGGTCAGTACCCGGATGTCGGAGATGCGGTCCTCGATTATATCGATTGCCTGATCCAGCTCTTTTAGCACATCAGAATTCAAGGCATTGAGTGCCTTCTCTCTGTTGATTGTGATGGATGCGATATCCGACTGGATATCGAGATTTATGAAATTCATTGAGTCAGAATGGAGATGTTGTTTTTAATCAATTCTATGGAGTTACGGACTCCAGATATCAGTGTATCGATATTTGAGACCTTTGTAGTACGCGATGAGCTCGTCTCGATCTCGGGGCAAGATACCTGCATAGTTGCTGGCCATCCTCACCTCATGCATCACCTCGTCTCTAATCCCTACTTCCGTGTTCCTGTTGATGAGATCAGGATAGCTCGATCTGAAGTCCTTCATGACTTTTCTAGGAGGGCGGAACTCGACCGCTACCTTCCTGTTAAGTGGTGGGAGGAAGTCCTTGAAGTGCACATGGTCTATTCCTGATATGCCGATAGGAAGGATCGGACAACCTGTATGAGCAGCAAGTCTGGCGAATCCTAATTTCCCATAAATGACCCTCTTGTCATGCATGAAATTTGCTTCGGGGAATATCAAGAGGGTGTATCCGCGTTTTAACGCTCGATAGGAGATGTCATAGGTCTCCTTTTTCGAGCCTGAAGGTGGTACTGCGATGACTCCTAGCTCTCGGTAAACGTACCTCAGAAGCTTCGAGTCCCACCATGGGTTGTCTAGTGCCAAGGTGTGAATCTTATATCTATATTTGGGGGAGATGTATGCAGGATCTAGACCTGTGTCATGGTTCGAGACCAAGATGGCGGGGGTATCACCGAGGAGTTCGATATTCTCAGTGCCCCTGTACCTCGGGCGGAACAGGATACGAGCGATGGTCTCAACCGGAGCTTTGAGGATCTTGTACTTCCACCCTGGATCATGTCCTGCCAGATGAGTTGAGTCGCGAGGAGGCCACTGCTTGATTCTCAGCTCCATAGCCTGTGTTAGACCTAGGGGAATTTAGGCGTTATGACATCCTCACTCGTCCGAACGATTATATTTGAGGACAAGTTGGTACCCTATGAACTACAGGATCGAATCGGACTCTATGGGTGAAGTACAGGTTCCGAGCAATAAAATGTGGGGAGCCCAGACCCAGAGGTCCCTTCAGAACTTTGACATATCCAATCGAACATTCCCAGAACCATTCATCCGGGCCCTCATCGAGACCAAACGGGCCTGTGCAATAGCCAACAAGGAACTGGGTGAACTCGAGAGTAACCTTGCCAATGCCATAGTGGAAGCGGCAGAGCTCATCCTCAATGAGGGAAAATACCTTGACCAGTTCCCGCTCGATATCTACCAGACAGGTTCCGGTACCCAGACCAACATGAACGCCAATGAGGTCCTATCCAACATTGCCATATCTATCCTTGGAGGTGAGATCGGGAGTAAGAAACCAGTTCATCCAAATGACCATGTCAACAGGGGACAGAGTAGCAATGATGTGATTCCTACGGCGCTCTATGTCTCGACGATGGTAGAGGTGACGAGAAGACTACTCCCTGCAATAGACATCATGATAGAAGCTCTTGACAGGAAGTCTGAGGAATTCAAGGACATCATCAAGATAGGAAGGACTCACCTTCAAGACGCAGTGCCGTGCACTTTAGGCCAAGAATTCTCGGGATTTGCCTCTCAGCTACGCATCTGCAAGCAGAATATCAGGGACAGTTCCGAGCACTTAAGGCAGCTCGCTCTGGGAGGTACAGCAGTCGGGACTGGACTGAACGCTCATCCTGATATGCCTAGTAAGGCGATAAAGATCATCTCGGAAAGAACAGGCATAGGCTTCAGAGATGACGGCAATCGATTTGCCCTACTGGCGGGCAAGGATGCTATCGTGGCTGTCAGCGGTTCGATGAAGTCACTGGCTGTCGCACTCATCAAGATAGCCAACGACATCAGGTTCCTCGGTTCTGGACCTAGAGTAGGTTTGGGTGAGTTGATCCTCCCTGCAAATGAGCCAGGCTCTTCGATCATGCCGGGAAAGGTGAATCCGACACAGGCAGAGATGCTCGTCCAGGTGGCAGCACAGGTAATTGGGAACGATACAGCCATTACACATGGTGGGATACAGGGGTATTTTGAGCTGAATCTTATGAAGCCAATGATCGCCTCCAATGTCCTCGAGAGCATAGACATCCTCACACGTGGTATGCAGTCATTCACCAAGAACTGTCTCATCGGCCTCCAGGCAAATACCAAGAGGATAGACTCTCTTGTTGAGCAATCTCTCATGCTTGTGACTGCCCTAACGACGTATCGGATGGGAGACAAGATCCCCTATCCCTATGACAAAGCAGCAGCTGTTGCGAAAAGAGCATTCAAGGAGGACAAGACGATCCGCGAGGTTTTGCAAGAAGAGGGAGTTCTTACTCCCGAGGAGATCTCAGATGCCCTCGACCTGAAGAGGATGGTAGAATAGTCCGTTCTCAAATCAGGAGAGATTTATACTTCTTCACACAATTTCGGATATGACTGGATTAGAAATCGAGTACATAACAAGGAACGAATCTGGAGTCCAACCACAGAAAGGGGATCAGGTCAAGGTTCACTACACGGGTTGGTTGACCGACGGAAAGAAATTTGACAGCAGCGTTGATAGGGGACAACCCTTCGTCTTCCCTCTTGGGATGGGAAGAGTGATCAGAGGATGGGACGAGGGAGTCGCTAAGATGAGAGTGGGAGAGAAGGTCAAGCTCACTATTCCCCCCGATATGGGCTATGGGAGCAGGGGTGCTGGAGGAGTTATTCCCCCAAATGCTGTCCTCATCTTCGAAGTAGAGCTTCTAGAGATTATCTAGTTACTGGTTAAGTAGAGATTATCTAGTTACTGACTAAGTAGAGAATATCCAGTGACTTATCAGGCTGTGGATCTTCCTAGTCTCCGATAGAGTGAGGGTATGACACTCTCAGGTACTTTGTCCACTAAATCTGAGAGCAGAGAAATTGATTTTATTCGGTTGAGAGCTGCTTCTACGACAAGGATGGAGTCGTCGTGAAGAACTGTCTCCTTGAGAAGGTCCTCGTCATTGATCCTCTCGACTGCTCTCTTCCTCAGGATGTGATCCTCAGACTCCCTGAGTATCTGTGAAAGAACGTCTTGGTCATTGACCTTGACCACTGCAGCTCTACGGACGAAAGGATCCTCGTCGTTGACCAGCTTCCGCAGAACCTTGTCATTGTCAATCCGCTCAACCACCATTGCTCTGATGTATGGATCTTGATTCTTGTCGAGGGCGACCGTGCAGAATACGCTCTTATCTGTTATTCTCTTGATGAGAGCAAGTTTCACCTCGATCGAGTCAGTCTCGAAGAAGATCTTCTTAAGGAGCCTCTGATTACTGATGGTCTCCACAGCTGAAATCCTGAAATCCACACTCTCGTGTGAAGTGGCGATCTCGAACAACTGCTGCTGATCAGTAATCCTACGTACTCTGTCCTCTCTTGCCATGAGTCTCGATCCTTGTTAGATTATAACATTATCACACTTAACCTTAATAAGCCTATTCTTCTCTCCCGTTTACTGAGTAATTTTAGGTCAGTTTCTATGGAAATTAACTATTTTTCCGCTTCCTTAGTACGTAGAGGATAGGAACAAAGGTGGTGATCATCCCGAAGAAACCAATTACACTCTTCTCACTGGTGCTACTTCCTGTAGGGATTAGGCTTGAGATTATACTAGAAATCGTCGTGGATAGTGACGTCGACCCTGTGCTTGTGGAAGTAGGACTAACGGTAAAGCTAGAAATTGAGCTTGTGGTTCTATCCGTGATTTCAGAGATTGAATTGTTCTCGTAAGGTATATTGATCTCTGGATTCTGTAGGTTCTTATCACCAGAAAATGTGTAGCCAAGCCCACGAGAACCTAGACCAGCGAAAACCCTGAGCTCATCATTGGTGTATCCAGTGATGTCGAAGGTTGCATTGAACTCTCCCTGTGTAAGGATTTTGCCGTCAATAACAGTCCAACCATTTCTCTCGTTCCTGTACTGAAGCATAAGCTTAACACCATCGACATCGGCAATCCCCGCAACGTAGAGGTCTGTACCAGTTAGGTTGAAGTCTGTTAATCTGTGGAAGAAGCTACTTCCCTGCATCGGGTATTGAGCCATGAAATCAATCATAGGTTGAGTAGAGCTCTCACTGAGGGTCAGCATGTCTTTAGAAGGAGGATTGAACAGGTCCCATATTCCAACTGTTGCCATCTGACCTCTGAAATTCACAGACTTCAGGGCAGCTTCATTTCCATAGGTCTCGAAAGTCACAGCTAGGCTGTTCAATGCTCCGTACATCCAATCTCCCCACTCACCATTGACCTTGTAGCTGTTTGGCAGATCCTCCCATAAGGGGAAACCCGAAAGCTTCTGGAGACTGTCTGTGATGTAGTTAAACTCACTCTCATCAGGTGTCGGGGCTCCGGTGAATCCCCACGGTGAAATGATTGCCTCAATCCCTGAGTGTAGACTCACCGAGGTGAAAAAGCTGTGTTCCTGTGCAAATTGAGCCCATGCAGATGTCTCGGGTGCAGAGAGGGGTGATGGTCCTCTGTAGGTCATATCAGCAGGATTCGTACTTGATCCACTTCCATCGAATTCGTAGGGGTAGT
This sequence comes from Candidatus Heimdallarchaeota archaeon, assembly GCA_027077875.1. Taxonomy (GTDB): domain Archaea; phylum Asgardarchaeota; class Heimdallarchaeia; order Heimdallarchaeales; family Kariarchaeaceae; genus S139-21. The sequence goes on along the minus strand of JALWRB010000340.1, from coordinate 6,242 downwards.
TTCTGTTCAGATCGACACCACCCAGGTTATCCTCACCAGAGAAGGTGTCATTATCCGGGCCATCTACTCCCTCGAATACCCAACCTCCATAGTTGGGATCATAGTACTCGCCAATGTAACCATCCTTGTCAACATCTTGAATCTCGAGCTCATCGATATTTGTCCCGTCGTTGTCGTCATCGATAGGTTGTAGGTTCTTGCGGATCCATGGATTGAGATACAGGGCATCCAACCCATCTGGATTGAGTGTTGGTACGATATAAATCTCCGCTTCCTCAAGTAGCTGTGTCATCAATGGGTTTCCGTCATAATAGCCGTAGAGAACTCTGTCCATAAATAAGAGCGTATCCACGACCGTGATAGCCTCACGTGCGTGATGATTCCCAACAACGACTGTCTCGTACCTCACCTCAAGCAGATCTGCCCGAGGTGCGGTAAGCTTTGCTCCATAGATTGACTTGTTGAGATAGGATTTTCCGATCTCGATGACGTCGACAATATCGGGGAATGATTTTTGAGCATCGAATAGCTTATCTCTAATCTCTGTTGAGTTATAGTACGCACCCATAGACTCTCCGTAGTAGATTACGTCGTCACCGGGTCTATCTCCAGCTCCATTCAATTCTACGTCATCCCAAATCCACTGGTACTCTACGTCAACTCCCACACTACGTGTCCTGTCGATACTGTGCTGTGAGAGTACTGAGCCTAAGATAATGAATATTATTAGGTACGTGGATTTGGCCATACAACCTAGATGGAACAGGGGTATAAAAAAACCTTAATGTTTTTACGCGAAATGTTTATATTTAAAATTACCGAAATGAGGCACGATATAACGAGATTAGAGTGCTCAGAACCATATACTGTGATATCACGGTGTGATAAAGTCGGAAAGACGTTCAAGTGGAACGGCGTTTACTTCTGCAAAAATCGGGATTGAGGATATGGGAATACTAGGAAGAATATCCTAGGAACAGTGTAAATCGCGGTAAAATGCTATTGCTCTCAATAGTGATTCTTCAAACACCAGATGTCGGATAGAAGAGAAGATTTTTAGGTTGTCAGAAAATTCGAGAGATATGATCCCATTCCAGACAATAAAATTCCTGATCACAACAGGAGCTATTATCACTACCATAATTATTCTGGCAAATCATTACTTGGATCTGAGAGAATCGGACGTAGAAGCTTGAAGTATTTTGCACCATATCAAATCTCGGAGTACCTTTTGATTCACTCAAATCATCGCCATAAAATTTCAGAATTACTTCAATTTTAAATCTACATTGTACAATAAGTATTATATCTACCTAATTTTAGTTTGATATAGCGCGATGGAAGAAACTAGGAAGAGACCCAAACAAACACGCCGAAGATCGAAGGAAGATAAAGCTAAGAGGAGGGCAGAGATTCTCTCTCTCGCGACTATGGCTTTTGTTGAGGGCGGATACTCATCGATAAAAATGAGGGACATTGCTGCAAGTCTCAATACAACAGCGGCAGCCCTTTATACCTATTTCAGAACAAAAGGGGAGATTCTGAAAGCTATTGTCAACGAGGGTTTGACCCAGTTGCAGGACGACATTAACAGGATAAGTCCCATTCAACCTTTTGAGGAGGGGATAATCCAGATTATAGATGTGTTCTTCAACTTCGCGAGCAAGTACCCACACCTCTACAACCTCCTCTACCGGAAGGACAATGAGATCGATTTTCTCGATGAGGAGACTCGTCTAAGTTACCTCATACTCAAGTTCAAGATGCAGGAGATGCTCAGGGCACACGGTGTGCAGAACCCACATGAACTGTGGGAGATACGTGACAAGTTCACCAACACATTGTGGTCTATGATCCATGGGCAGATCGTCTTGAGAAGCCAGATCCTCATGAGCTCGCCCAGAACCGATAATCCAGAGGTCATGTACCCATTTGAACTGGTTCTGATCGCATGGAAGCAGGAGTATGGTTTCTTCAAAAAATGAATACTCATCCTTAAGTGATATGCAAATTCTAGAAAGCTGTTGAAGACACAAAGTTCGTCTATACTCAGATCGCTCAACACTACACCTCCAGAGGAGTGGAGAGACGTCGGTGGATTTGACGAGATACTAGATGAGAACGGATCACTCGTAACCCAGCTCAGGGAGGTTCTCTGGATGAAGACCGAGTATGAGAACCTTGAGTGGAAGGACAAGTTTCTGGCAATTGGCGCTTACCTCTATAAACAGGAAATACTTACCGAGGTCGAGTTCTACAGTGTGTTCAAGCACCTGATTTCAATTGGTGAGATGGAGGATGAGAACGCTCTTGACGTGGTAGTCTATTTCAACGAGTTCAAGAGCTTCGAAGAATTCATGAAGAAGACCTTCGAGCAACTCTATACCCTCGCTTACCCTATTCCATCACCTGCGAAACTCGTGGCATACTACGAAGAGATATTTGGGGAGGTGGAAGACAAGGATCACTGGTTGCAGATAGACGGTCGAGTCTCGGGAATGGAATTCTGGGAGGAGACATCGGATCTAAAGGACCTGAGCGCCAAGGAGATTAGGGAGATGTTCTACTGGGCCCAACCTGATCTCAGGAGTAAACTTGTTGACGAGCTACTTAGTAGAGAGACAGAAGACGCAGCACCTACGTCATGGGCGGAACTTGACAAGTTCGCCGAGAGCAATGAGTTCTTGGCAGCATTCCCCACCTCATTCAAGGTGTACGGATCTAAGCTTTCCCAGATTCCTCCCCGAAGTGTAGATGTAGAGAGCTTGGCTAAGTATCCTCCGGAGATTGTGCAGGAGAGGGCGCTAGGATTCGCCTACTCCCGGCCTGAAAGTGAAGAGTGGTTCAAAATCTACTTCCCAGGAGGAGAGAGGATAGGACATGCCGGTATATTCGTGAAGACGGGGAGCGGCTCATTCCTCCTTGACTTCGGGATGACCGTGATCAACAACAGAATGCCGAGGTGGAAACCATTTCTTGAACGTGTAGATGCAGTCCTCCTGTCGCATGCACACCTTGATCACTCGGGCGCACTCCCTTATCTCCTGCGCAGCTCAGGACCGCTCGCTAAGACTCCGTGGTTTGGGACTAGGCATACACGTATCATGACCGAGATGCTCTTCAGGGACACTCGGAATGTTCTCGGACGGAACTGGGAGTCAAGCGCCATCGAGAACAATCCCTACATCAAAGCCGTGACTTCGGAGCAGAACATCACCAATGCCCTCAGCAACCATATCGAGATAGATCTAGACGAGGAGTTCTCTCCCCTTCCGAATGTGACAGTCCGAGCATTTGGAGCATCGCATCTCTTCGGATCCGTGGGCTTTGATATCCAGATTGGTGGTAAGAGGCTCTTCTACACTGGAGACTTCAATCTGCAGGGCGGTACACTCTTTCCAGGAGCAAAGTTCCCCGTTGACACTGTGGATACCCTCCTATTCGATGGGACCAACTTTGGAAAATATAATGAGAATGTCAATACTGTAGATCTCAAGCAGGTTCTGAGGGATCACAAGAGGGTGATAATCCCCGCATTCGCGATGGGTAGAACCCAAGAGATCCTGTACAAGCTACTGGCAAATGACGTGCACAAGGACAAGCAGATCATAGTGGCAGGGATGGGAGGAAGGCTGTTCCGGGAGCTGAAGCTCAGCATAAAGTCCAAGAATGTCAAGCTTGCACCCACCATCATCAAAGAGGAGTTCAGGGACAATACAATACTCATCGCAGGTAACGGTATGCTCCAAGCTGGTACATCCCGCCAAATTCTCGATAAGACAAAGGATGACGATGATGTTGGTGTCGTCTTCTGCGGATATCAGAGTCCAAATACCTTTGGTTACCACCTGTTGAACGGTAATCCGAGGTTGAGGGAGGAGTACAAGCAGCAGATCTACAAGATCAAGCTCTCCGGACATTCCACTGCAGACTCCCTTGATAACTTCCTCGGTGGAATCAGCGGTAGAAAGACGATAGTCCACTCCCCCGAAGGGGCATTCGAGAATGGCAAGCGAGACGATGTGATCCGTCCAAGGGACATAGAAGGAGAATTTCAGTAATCTGTCATCTCGGCGGAAGTATAAACCTCTAAAAAGGATTGATGTCTACCGGGATTAATGCCCTACGAAGTTGAGCTAAAGTTCAAGATCAAGTCACGTTCTGAGATTATCGACCGATTGAGGAGACTAGGGGCGGTGTTTCTGAACAAGGAGAACATGACGGACTATTACCTCAACTCTCCGGAGATGGATTTCAAGAACACGGATAGGGCACTTAGAATCAGGAAATCAGACCTCTCTGAGTTCGCGGAGTTCACCTTCAAAGGGCCCAAGATCTCTACACAATCCAAGACGAGGGAGGAGTTGAACGTGAAGATCGACGACGCAGATCAGATGGTGAAGATCATGGACAGGTTGGGTCTGGAAGTCGTAGCTTCGGTCTCTAAGGTGAGGGAGAACTGGTCCCACATGGACTACTCGATAACCATAGATAACGTGGAGTCCCTTGGATACTTCATAGAGCTAGAAGCGATTGTGGACGACAAGGATCAGATCGAACCCAAGGTTAACGAGCTCAAGGCCTATGCGATTCAGCTTGGTGTGAAGGTGGAAAACCAGATCCTCAAAGGTTACTTAGACCTTCTTCAGGAACTTGCGGAGAAGTAACACAATCTCCAAGGCAGTTTCCTGAGCGACCTCAAAAACAGACGTCCCGGCAGTGACCTCTGAGATCGAGATACCAACTTCCCGGAGGTACTCTGGCAGGGTGTTGTAGACATTCACCCCGACTCCAACCACCATCTCCTGTATGGTTGAACCTCTGATCTTCGTCTCCACGAGAATACCCGCCAATTTCCTCCCCCTCAGGAGAATGTCATTGACTGGTTTATGGACACAGTCCTCGTCAATGATGTCCGAATACACCTTGGTCAGATGATCAGCCACCAAGTTCGAGTAGTCCATGACCGGGTGAGGCTGTCGGGTTGCGATCGTGATCCATACTCCTCCCCTCGGAGACTCCCAGATCCTGTCGTGTGTTCCCCTCCCCTTGGTCTGTATCTCCGCGAAGACGATGACATTCTCGTGTTCCTCCAGTAGCCTTTTGGCCTCATCATTCGTGGAATCCACTGTGGTGTAGTGGAAGACCTTCCAGTCATCTATCCCTATGTCTCTCAACTTTTTGCTAAGTAGAGAGACGAAAACACTGTCGTTCATGGTTCCTATTTTCTTTCCTCGAGTTCCACGAGTACACCGAACGTGTCCTTTGGGTGCAGGAAGAGTACCCTGTGCCCTTCTGCACCTATGCTGGGCTCACCCAATGTCCTGATACCTGCTGCTTTCAGTTCTTCGATAAGCTCATCGAATCTGTCCGTCATTATCCCCATGTGGTGTATCCCTCCTCCCCTCTGCTGGAGAAACTTTGTAATGGGCGTCTGCTCCGCTGCGGGCTCCAGGAGTTCGATTTTCGTGTCTCCCATGTCGATGAAGGCCACATTTACCTTCTGCGACTCGACATTGTGAGGTTGGGATAGCTCTTTACCCGTGAGCATCTCGAAGAAAGCCTTGGCCTTTGAGATGTCCTCGACTGCTATGGCGAGCTGTGATAGTGTATTCATAGCCAAATTTCCGATTTGGGGTCTAAAAGCATTGTGTCGGAGGTATCAGTCGTACTTGTAGAATCCTTCACCGGATTTCCGCCCAAGCTTACCCGCCCTAACCATCTTCCGAAGGAGTGGGCATGGGCGGTACTTGTCCTCACCCAACTCCTTGTGGAGGTACTCGGAGATGTACAAGACGGTGTCTAGACCGATGAAGTCACTGAGTGTCAAGGGACCCATGGGGTGGTTCAGTCCCAGTTTAACTGCTTTGTCAATGTCCTCACGAGTGGCAACCCCCTCCTGCAGTGCGAAGTAGGCCTCGTTGAGGAAGGGCATGAGCACCCTGTTGACGATAAACCCGGGAGCTTCCGCTGCCATGACCGTCTCCATTCCCATCGATTTTCCGAACTCTACCGCCTCAGACATTGTCTCCTCGGATGTGTTGTAGCCCTTGATGAACTCGATGAGTCGGAGGATCACTGGGGGATTGAAGAAGTGGGTACCTAGGAATTTTTCTGGTCTCTTGGACGCAACCGCCATCTCGGTGATGGACAGGGAAGACGTGTTGCTGCCGAAGATACAGGACTCCTTGGCGTACTCTCCCACCTTTGACCACAGCTGCTTCTTGATATCCATGTTCTCG
>JALWRB010000339.1 GCA_027077875.1 Candidatus Heimdallarchaeota archaeon | reverse complement strand
AAGACTTCTTCTTCGTGAGGATAGCATGTCCGCTCTCTATCATTCTTTCGACGTCCATCTTCTCGAAAGAACCAGCCCTGCTGTAATTGTACTTTGCTCTTGTGTCGATATTCTGTTCTGCATTGAGTGACTCCACCATCGAATCCATGTAATCGATCTCGTGCTTCGACCAGCTGAGCTTGTTGCATTCGTTGCTCAGGTCACATACATTGCAGTCTCTCATGAACTCTGTACCTGCGCAGAGCTTTCTGCATCCGTCTCTCTGGAAACAGTATCTGCATGCTTTCATTGCTTGTCCACGCAGAATCGGGGGGATATACCTTCCTGAGATGGTGAGGTAGGTATAGTTCCTAGCGATGATCATCTCCCTGAACTTTAGGTTGGTTGGGTCCATCATCTTCATCATGCCATTGCTCACGTAGAAGATCTTGCCCACGTGCTCCTGCTTCTCCCTGAGGAGATAGAGGTAGTAGTTCATCTGAAGGTTGTGGGAGAAGTACGGTCTCTCGTCAGGGATCTTACTGGACTTGAGCTCGATGACCATGTTGTTTACCTTGGCGTCCAACTTCCCGTGCATCCCGTAGCGCCAGTTCTCGAAATCGACCTCTGACTCACCTTTGGCACTGATGGTGTTGAACACCCGGGCGTTCTGGTCGAGATATTCCTTGATCTTGTTCTTGTCCAGACCATTGGTGATGATGTCGACCTCGTTCGCGACAATGGCATTCTCAATTGCCTCTGACACCGGAGTTTGCAGGGAGACCTTCTGCGAAAACACATCGTGGAGGAGGTTTCCTTGGACCATCCTCTCCCTCTTCCCGAATTCGTCCGCTCCCATGTGCTTGACGTAGACCTTTCTTGGACAGGAGTAGGAGTCGACGACACTTGTAACTGGCACCAAATAATGGGGGTCAATAACTAGCACAGAACCGTCTGTGATCTCACCTGTCTTGATCGAATTAATGTCTAGGTAGATCTGGTCAAATTCTTGTAGCAAAGCCAAGAACTGATCCCATATACACTCCTCCTGAATAGCTATCTCGAAAACTTCATTGTCCCTCGAAACCACCGTGAGCTTATTCCCAACTATCTTCTGAATAAGCAAAATATCCTTCATTTACGGGAATTTAGATTCGTATCTAATAATAATTCCTTAGGTGGTTTAATCTAATTAAAGTGATTTAGAGCTTTGACTGGATGTACTTTCTCACCATGGAGCTAACTACTTTGCCCTCCGCAGCTCCTTGGATCTCCGCCATCACCTTGCCCATGATTGTCCCCATCGCTCCCATCTGCTTCTGGGTGATGACATCAACGAATTGTTCTCCTATCTTCTCGACCACTGCCATGACTTCATCCTCGGACATCATCTTCGTCGAGAACTTTTCAAGGGCCTCCTGCTCGTCCATTGCCTTCTTCGCGTTGGCTACTCCGCTGAGAATACCCTCGATTGCGCTCGTGGGGAGTTCACCACTACCGATTTTCTCGAAGACTAGATTGAGGAGCTCGTCCGTTATGAAATCAGTATTCCCTCCTTTTCTCCTGATGTCTACGATTGTGCTGAGGATTGTCGTGGCGACGAGTGTGGCAGGGACCTTGTGGGTCTCAACGATCTCCTCGAACAGAAGGTTGGACGGATGGTTTTTCAGTTGTTCTGCGAGGTCCTTCGGAAGCTTGTATTTCTTGATGTACTTCTCCAGTCTGTCTTCGGGGAGCTCGATTTTCAGTATCTCCAGCCTGTGGAGAATATCGTCGTCAAGAACCAATGGCGGGGAATCCGTCTCGGGGTACATACGTGCCTTACCCGGTAGTGGTCTAAGAAATCCAGAAGTTCCGTCTGGACGTGGCGCTCTCACCTCGGGTGGGAGTGGATCTGACTCAAGCCATATCTTGAATATTCTCTTGGTGTTCTCGACAGAAAGTTCACCGATGTGCTTTGGACCGACGATTAGGAAGAATCCATCATCGTCTTCGCACTTGAGCATTTTCCTGACCTTGTCAACTTCCTCTTGAGAGATCCCAAACTTGGGAAGCTCATCGCTGTGCAGAATACCTCCGGCGCCCGAAGTCACCTTACAGACCTCTGAGAGCTCTGTACCTACACGGTAATTCGGTTCTAGCTCGAATCCGAGTAATCCTGACATCAGGGGTAATCTGGCACCTATGACGCTTCCACCAGATTTCAGTGCCTTTGCAACGAATTTAGCCTCTGTTTTCTTAAGGGTCTTGCTCACGTCCTTGTGGGAAATCGTGTCAACCAAATCCGAGGTGATCCCTCGTCCTTTCCACATCTCAAGGAACTGGAGCATTCTTCGCTGTCGAATAGCTTCGTTCTTGACGTACTCGGGTAGCAGATCAAGTTCTTGTACACCCTTGATCTCGATTCGGGTTCCATCCCTGATCGAGACGTTGATGTCTTGTCTGATAGTCCCCAGTCCCCTCTTGACGAACCCAGTAGTTCTGAGCAAGGTGCCTATTCTCAAGGCCGTCTTCTTAACCTCCTCTGGGGAGTTCATATCGGGTCCTGTGGCGATCTCAATAAGTGGAATACCCAGTCTGTCCATCCTGAAGGAACGTGTGAGTCCTTTCCTCCCCGTATTCTTACACGAATCTTCCTCGAGGTTAGCTTGGTAGATAGTGACCTTCTTTCCGTCGACATCAATCCACGATTTCTCTGTTCCGAAAGCGATCTGTGCTGTTCTCTGGAATCCGCTAGTGTTGCTCCCATCCACAATAGTTTTACGGCAGACAAGGATCTCGTCAAAGACACTGAGGTTGAAGAGTTTTGTTGCGATGGCCGTTGCTCTGAACAGTGCCTCTCTGTTGATTGGGAGGATGGGTTCCTCATCTAGTTCAACAAGACAGGTGGTGTCGTTGTACCCCTCGTAGATTGTCCTTGCTTTCTTGAGCTTCTCGAATGATGCTGCGATATCGACCTTCCCGGTCTCTCCGGACACTGCTCTGAGTTGCCTTTCGACTGTGAAATCTGGGTCGTCCTCGCGAATGACTGCTGCACAGGGACAGAAGAGTTTGGAACCGTGTTTCTTAAGCTCCCGGGGGCTCTCGGCACCGAAGTACGGAGCGAGTAACTGCTGGTGGAACTCGAGACCGACGATCAGTCCCTCTTTAGCGTAATCAATTTCTGTAGGTGCATTTTTATCGTACATGTGTCTCACTCCTTGTAGTAATAGGTCTTGGCGTTGATCTCTCCCCTGAGATTCGTGGTCATCATCTCCACAGTCTCCTCAGACGATACTTCCTGTCCAAGTACCCATCCGAGCTTGACCAGAGCTGTCTCGGGGAGCATGTCCTCGAGGTAGGTCACACCCTTCTGGAACGTGGTTCTCAGTGCACGGTACACGTACCTGTTCGTTCTTCCGTACAGGCACTGACTCGTCATTCCCACGAACATTCCCTCTTCCAGTGCCCGCTCAATAGCGGGTATCCACGATCGCTCTTTCTCATCCTCGGGGGGAAATGTCGGAACGTGGCCAAGTCCAGTTCCCTCTATGATCACACCCTTTATTCCCCTGTCCGCATACCACTGGAGAATTTCAGGATCTGCCCCGGGGTAGATCTTTGTCAGAGCTACTTTTGGGTCGTATTTGACATTGGCAATGACCTCCGAATCAGATCTCCGTTTGATGCTGGGTGAAATCTCGGTGATCTTCCCCTCGTAGTCGATCCTCGCTATTGGATGAGCGTTAATCGTCTTGAAGGCATCTCTGCGAGAGGTGTGCATCTTCCTGACGTTGGTTCCGGGAGAAAGCAGGCAGCTGTTGTCGTCAGTTGTCTCGTGCATGCTCACCATGACATGTGCAAAGTCACTCTTCCCCGCTATCCTCGCTGCTGAGATGAGG
>JALWRB010000338.1 GCA_027077875.1 Candidatus Heimdallarchaeota archaeon | reverse complement strand
AGCAGGAACTTCTCGTCGAGTCCATCGATGAGTTTGAGCGGTCCCGCAGTCCCCAGTGGCTCGTTCTCGTGGGAGTAGCTAATCTCCAGTCCCCACTTGGAGCCATCGCCGAAATAGCTCTCCAGCAGGTGAGAGAGGTACCCTGTAGCGATGATGATCTTCTCGATACCCGCCTTCTTCAGCTTGCGGATAAGGATCTCGAGGATTGGATAGTTTCCTACCGGCATGAGCGGTTTGGGAAGGACGGTGGTGTAGGGACGAAGTCTGGTTCCCTTTCCCCCAGCTAGTAACACTGCTTGTTTGATCATACGACATATTCTCCTATCTTGTAGTCCGCTCTCTCCCACTCGTTCCTGAACCACTCGATGGTCTCATCGATGCCCTGCTCAAAGGTATAGCTCGGCTTCCAGTCGATCTTCGAGACCTTCTCCGCGGATCCGAGAAGTTGTCTCACCTCTGATTTCCGAGGTCTGAATCGCTTCTTGTCCTGCACGATCTCCAGATCTGGATTGACCTTGTCACGGATCATCCTCGCCAGCTCTCCGATGCTGATCTCCCGCCCGGTGGCGAGATTGGTCGGCTCCCCGTAGAAGGGGTCCTCCGCCAGACGGATGAATCCCTGCGCGGTGTCCTTGACGTAGACCAGATCCCTTGTTGTATCCATGTCTCCCAGGACTATTCTGTCCGAGTACACCGCTTGAGAGATAATTGTCGGGATGACGGCTCTTGTGGACTGACGTGGTCCAAAAGTATTGAACGGGCGTACAATTGCAACAGGTGACTCGAATGAAAGATAGTAGCTCTCGACCAGCTTGTCTGCAGCAATTTTGGTTGCGGAGTACGGTGACTGTCCAACCAGCGGGTGCTTCTCGTCGATGGGCGTATACTGGGCTGTACCATAGACCTCGCTGGTGGAGGTAAACAGGCATATCTCTGGGTTGTGCCTCTTAACTGCCTCGAGAAAATTCACAGTACCGACGATATTCGTCGCCACGTAGCTCTTCGGGGCGTGGTATGAGTACGGGATGCCGATGAGGGCGGCCAGATGGAAGATGACGTCCTGATTCCTCGTCACGTGCTCGACGAAGCTCTGATCCTCGACATTGCCGTAGACGAGACTGAGCTTTTCAAACTTCTCCTTGGGCAGATACTTCAGGTTCCCGATGCTCTGCTCAGAGGTGTAGCGGAGAAATGCAGTGACCTCTGCTCCTTTGTCAAGGAGGGCCTCCACAAGGTGACTTCCGATGAATCCACCCGCACCTGAGACAAGGACGGACTTCGAACTCCAATTCACAGATTCGACATCTCTAGAGGCTTATAAATAGCTTCATATTTGTTGGCAGATATTGGAGGGGTAGGTTCTCACCGCGCGAATCTTCTTATTTCACGGATCATGAAAAGTAATAATGAATGCTCCCGACATTCACTCGGCAATGTTCAAGCATGCTTCCCAAGCACTCATATTGATCGATGATGCAGGAGTTATTCACGACATGAACATCATGGCGGAAGAGATGTTCGGGTATTCCAAGGACGAACTTATTGGGAAGAACATATTCAATCTTTTCCGATTGACAGAACCTGATGAGTCCAAGATCAAAGACTACCTGACCACAGAGCTAATCCACCTAGTTAGTAAGGGTAGAAGATTCATCGGTCTGAGGAAGGACAAGACGTCAATCACTGTGGATATCCGTGTCCTTAATTCGACAGTTGGGGTGAGAAATTTCTTCGTTATCATAGCCCACGATGTGTCGGCACAACAAGGGCAGCAACTCTCCCTTGACCAGTATGAGGCGATTTTCGAATATCTTCCAGTTCCGGTCATCATCGTCAAGGACAATGCCATCAAGTACATTAATCAGAACCTGCTAGACGTCTTCGGATATTCTTCCCATGTGGAGCTCCTTGGAGAGCCATTGACTAAAATTCTTAGCCCCCGTGTCCATGATGTCCACCTCCAAATTGGAAAACTCAGGGTATCAGGAGTAGAGCTTAGGAATACTTACTACTCTGCCGGATACACGAAGGACAAGAAGACTTTCAGGATCAAGGTTCATGCCTCTAGAATCCTCTTGTCAGATGGATACGCGATCTTCGCTATTCTAGAGGATGTGTCGGAGGAGGACAGATATATGAAGAAACTGGAGTACCTCAACCAGCAGCTTGAGACCTCAAACCGCTTCTTGGGTAACTTCGCTAGTGTGGCATCACACGACCTCCGTGAGCCCTTGAGAAAAATCCAGAGTTTCTCAGACATCCTTCTTGAGAACCTCTCCGACCTTGATGAGGAAAATAAGTCATACCTCAACTACCTTGTGGACGCTGCACGACGGATGCAGAGGATGATTGAGGGGCTTGTCATGCTCTCGCAGGTCTCCTCTTCAGAACTGAACCTTGTCTCGGTGGACATTTCGTCTCTAATTGATAGCCTTGTAAAATTGGACCTTAGCGAGATGGTTTCTGACACTGGTGCAAAGGTGGAAATTGATCTAAGGGAGAACTTTGTCCTCGGGGACGCATCTTTGCTCTATATAGTCTTCTCTAACCTCACCACCAATGCTTTAAAATTCAGTAGATCGGGAGTGAAACCAATCCTGAGAATCCATTCTCGGTCAGAAGGGGGGAAAGTTCTTGTTAGTTTCGAGGACAATGGTATTGGAATCGAGGAGATCAAAATAGAAAATATTTTTGAGCTCTTCACCAAAGGGCATAGGTATGGAAAATACTCTGGGATGGGTATAGGTCTGTCCTTGGTTAAAGCATGCCTGACCAGATTGAACGGCTCCATTACGGTTAAGTCTGAGTCAGGGGTGGGATCGACATTCATGTTGGAATTACCAAAATGCGACAATGGAGACTGAACAAGGGATATTTTTCAATTTACTCCGGTTATTTAACCCTTCTGTTCGACTCTATTATTCGCGATTTCGAGGTGCATTGGTGCTGTATTAATTAAACAAGGTTTTTATTCTCATAGGTCTAGTAATGGTGTGGAAAGTCCTCACCCGTCTCGACCTATTCAATTTTTCTACGTCGAGGATGATGATGGAGACTATGTCCTGTTCAAACGAATCTTCCAGAGGAATTTCCCTGACCACATACTTCACCGGGGGAATGAACTTTCGCAGATCAATGAGTACCTCGAGACTAATGGTGTTGACATCCTTCTACTCGATTTCTGGGTGAATTCCACAAGCGCGGAGGGGGTGATCGATGAGATCATCAATACCCATCCTGGTCTACAAATTGTTCTAGTATCTGGTCAAAAGGATATCCATACTGCACTGAAATTCTACCGGAGGGGTATTCCTTATATTGTCAAGGGGGAGAATTTGGAGAAAGAAGCGGTCGATGTCCTCTCTCCAATGATTCAAAAAATTCGTACTCGTTTGGCAATAGGGTCATCTGAACTCTTCAATCCGGCATCCTATCCCATCGCACTCGTGAGCATGGATGTCTACCCCAAGATCCATTTTTTCATCTACGAGGATTTTCCATACCGAAACGGTGGGACCGAAAAGGACTTTCTTCTCAAACTGTCAATCTTCACCATGACCGGTGTAGGTCAAGGTGATAGCTATGCAGAAGGACTGTACAAACTCCCAGTATTTGACTACAAGGACACTGAACTTCTTGTTTACAGCTTCAGGAAAAAGAACCGTGAGCACAACGATCCAAGGTTTGCAGAGGGCTATGTTCAGCTCTTGATCTTCATCCCGTCGACTGTCATTCCCCTGATCTCCGACTTTGTCGAGTTGGAATCAGTCATCGGTTCTCAGCTGGAACATATTGATGACATCGCAGATATTACGGAGTCCGATATCCTGAAAATTCGTGAAGAGGTCATATTCCATCTCTAC
>JALWRB010000337.1 GCA_027077875.1 Candidatus Heimdallarchaeota archaeon | reverse complement strand
AGGATCTTAATTCTATTGATAAGGGAGAATTTCAGACCCAGTAAGCTCTCATTCAGTGTACGTGAGTCGGGTATGAGTTTCTTGATGTACTCTACGAGAGGTTGTAGCTCTGAGATAGAGGGGAAAGCCCTGAAGTACTCGTTCTTGATAAACAGGCAGAAGAGGTAGTAACCATATTCCAACCTGATCTCATCCGCATCTGGATTGTCGAGCCTGAAGCTGAACACAAGGATGGAATATTCTGTGGAGTCCCCCGCTGGCATGAAATAACAGGACTCGTGGTATGTATGCCCCTGTCCTACCAGTAGTCCAAGGTGTAAACCAAGGTTGGATAGAAATTCAGAAGTAAGTTTCTCATATTTATTCTGTGAGTCGGGAAAGACCTGAAAATCTTTGGCGACTAGCTCCAGACCCGAACCTTTCAGTGCATACATTACAACTGGGTAATTGTCAGGATTGTACACCTGGCTGAAGTAGTCCGCTTGCCTTTTCTCCTCCTCGATCCTTGCGTACAGTCTGCTAAGGCTGTAGATCATGTCCGAACCGAAGTCCTCACTACGGCCGAAGACAACCTCGTCCACTCCACATGAAACCATCCTAAAGGCATTCCTGAAGTTGTCTATCACAATAAGGAGGATTTTCAATCTGGGGTAGTTTGACTTGAGGTACGGTCCGAGTGAATAGAAGTTGAATTCGTGGGCAACATCCGAGCAGAGGATCAGTAGGTTCGGGTTCTCGGTCGCGAACCAGTCATCAATTCGAGTTAGGGTCTCAGCGTGTTGAACAGTCAATTGCATACCATTGAGATTCTTGAACTCCTCGATGACCTTAACGGTCTGCCCCAGTAGCTCCTCTGCTCTGACGGAAATTAGAGCTTTAAGAGGTGCTTTCACAAAACATTCCTACTTCTATCGATATTAAATTGTAATGCAAATGAATTGGAACAATGTCTAGTATTGGTCAGAATTTACAAAATAAGGATATATTAACCCAAATACTAGATAGAGGTAAATGATTGATATTTCAAGGAGGTCTATTCTTTCATATTATAAAAGGGATTCGAGGGTAGATTATTCTAAACTACGTGAGGACGAGACTATCAGAGGTATAATCCAGACCATTGAGAATTCAGATCTATCGGGGATGAGCCACGAAGAAGAGTTTGCTTTCTGGCTAAATGCCTACAACTTCATCACCTTGAAGTCTGTCCTCCAGAGACTGGACAAGAACCCGAATTGGAGAGGGAATCTTGGAATTTGGTCCAAGATCAAGTTCTTCGTATTAGAGAAGCATACTGTGGCCGGGAACAGGATATCGTTATACAATCTCGAGAACAAGATACTCCGCAAGAGATTTAACGACCCAAGAATTCACTTCGCTATAAACTGTGCCAGTGTCAGTTGTCCTGCATTGCCTGGGAAGCTCTTTGTGGCTGAGGACCTTGAGCAGTATCTTGAGGAACTCACCGAACAATTTGTGAACTCGGACAATGTCCAGAAAAGAGGGAGCATACTCTATGTCTCAGAAATTTTCAAGATGTACAAAAATGACTTCCAACCATCGATCCTTGAGTTCATCAGGAAGTACTCTAGGGAAGATTTATCCGATGTGGAGGAGGTCAAGTACCTAACCTATGACTGGTCGATTAATTGTACATGACTCTTCACTTAAAGTCCACTCTCTGATTACTAATAAGTCAGGATGGTCTATGTAAATTCGTGGAAGAACAACTGCACACCTTCAGGAAATTCAACCAGATGGTCATCGAACCTGAGGTCTCAGGAATGTCTCTGAAGGAGTTACGGGCGGAGATAAATTCTTTGATCAGGGGGATGACTCAGGAAGAACTTCGGAACCTCTTTATCACTCTGGCTACAGAGGACGAGATGGGACAGCTCTTCAACCTGATTACGGAGGGGATGAGTAAAGATTCGGTCACACTACTTACCATGGAACTCCGGTTACTCGATCCAACTCTTCACAAGAAATACCGAAGAGGTCTTAGACATCTACTAGCCAAGAAGGAGAAAGAGGAACAGTGGATGAAGGTCACACAGCTTAAGGTCTAAATATCCTCTTCATCGATCACCACATGCTCTTGCCTTAGAATCAATATGTCATCGCTGGGGTCTGGGGTTGACTTGTCATTGATGAAACCAATCACGCTCCCATCTGTGATCAGCTTTAGCAACCCATTTGTCATTCTTTTGATATCCACCCCTGTCTCCTCATGGATCTTTTGGAATGTGATCTCGGCAGGTGGCCTGATACCCTTGAGGTAGGTTTTCAGAGACTGAATATCTTCCTCACTTGCGAGTGAACTCTGATCGACCTTGTCTGATTTTATCTCGGAGATGATCTCTTTGGCTGCAGGCGCAAATTTATCGAGGATCTTACTAGCCACCTTATCCGGGGCATCATCTTGACTCATAATATGAGGTAGAGCGCGGTATGGCATAAACTTTCCGTGTGAAAAGCGAATGTGTACCAAAAATCGTGGTCAGGAAGAATATTCCTGAAATTTGTAGAACCTATCCAACGAAAATATATTCGAATAAATAAAATCACAATAGACCAGTGTCTGGATTCTCCAACACCAGATTCCTAAGTGCAACGACCGGTGGACTCCCATAGGACAGCATCAAGTTGTGGAATTCCTTCTGTGAGAATTTTTCCCCTTTTTCCCTATGGTAGTCATCCCGCAGTTTCTTAATCAGAAATTTTCCTAGGCTATAGTTGAGGTACATGGGGTTTATAGTTCCACGGTTTGCCTCTATGGAGGCAGTATCCTCGTTCATAAAAGCCTTCTCCATGAACAGCTTCTTAGCCTCATCGATGGTCATGTCCCTGCAGTGCATCTTGATGGCTGCGATGTACCTGCAGTTACGGATCAGGGCGCCCATGAGTTGTCCTGCAAGCAGTACGTCACGATCAAATGGCTCGTATCCCGAATCGTAAATCATCTCCTCACAGTAGTGAGCCCACCCCTCTATCATGGTGATTGAACGGGCGAAGATCTTGGAGATCTCCGATTTCGAGGTCTTGTTGTAGAGTAGTTGGAGATAGTGACCAGGCCATACCTCATGAATAGTAACCATCTCGAGAAAACCGTGGGAGAAGAACTGCATAAACTGTTCCCTCCTTTCTTTAGCCCATTTGGTATCCGGCGGTGTAATCCAGTAGTATGCCTCTGATGCCTCGGGTTTCTCAAATGGCCCCGGGGTATTCATCGCAGCGAATCCAAATGACCTTGCGAACTCAGGGGTATCGACAACCTTGCACTGCTCCGTCGTCGGAAGATCGACAATATCCGCTTTAACAAGCCAGTCCCGAGTTCGGTCCAAGCCCTTCTTGGCATATTCTACCAGTTCTTCGGGCGCGGGGTGGTCTTCCTTTACCTTCTGTAGGAAGTCCTGTCCTCTCCTTTCCAGTAGATCCAACATCCTCCTGTAATTGTTCTCCAAATCCTCCTCTCCGATTTTTAGAAGGGTGTCAACATCAAGTTCGACATTTTCGGTCATATTGAGCATTTTGAGAAACTTCTCCTCACCCAGTTGAAAATTCATGTGAGATCGTGGAAGGTACTCACTCTCCAATTTTTGCATGAAATTTGAGATTGCGTCACATGCATCGACGTTGGCTTCGGACCACTGATCTATCAACCCCTCGTCATCGGTCTGGACAATAAAGGAGATCAATCTATCCTGCAGGTAGGTGAGAATTCCCTTGAGGAACTGGAGTGCCATGGTGATCTTCACCCGAGACAGACTCTTATCTAGATTCAACAGTGCTGTCTGCAGAAAATCAGGAATTGACTGCTCAATGGAGATGATGCTCATGATTCGGTTGTTTACGGTATCGAATGAC
>JALWRB010000336.1 GCA_027077875.1 Candidatus Heimdallarchaeota archaeon | reverse complement strand
ATTATCTCTATCACCAGGAATCAGCTCCTTTTTCATGAGAAGGAATATGCCAGAATAGGTGTAGAGACAGGGAAAATAGTAGAGATACTCGATAACCTAACTTCTAACAAGTTTATTGATGAGGATATGATCTCACAGATGCTTCAGCTTCAGAGACTGCTTGAGGACAAGCAACCGATCACAATCAAACGGGTACTAGTGCAGATGTTCGATGGTAGACTAATCATGGGATTCAGAAAGGTGGATGGGAAGCTTGTGAGGTCAACACGGAAACAACTGGATGATGATGTCCTCTTCTCCTCATCCATCTCCGCAGTCAATACTTTTGTCTCCGATGCAATGGTTGATGATCGGACCTCATTCCGCATGCTCAAGGGTCTAGATCTCGGATCTGTAAAGCTCTTCATCGCGTCTGGGAAAAACATCAACCTCCTGATTTTCTCAACAGGAATAAGCCAGAAACTTACAGAGGTAGCAGAGAAAATTGTCAAAGATGTGGAGAACAATTGGTCTCATACCTTGTCCAACTGGATGGGATCGATATCTGAATTCAATGATTTAGACTTGTGGTTAGAACCCTTGAACAGACTGGAGTGAAGACTTTCTTCTTTACACAATAGGGAATTGTGGACATTGTTCGGGATAAATGTTTTTTAAGAAAGCATTCATCGAATAACTAGATGAGCTTTGGTCATAGTACACCGGGTAAAGATATCTGGGGTACAACTACCTATAAAATTCACCTGATCCCGGTAACCAACAAGTTCGATGAGATGTTCGAGGGGACACTTATTCTATACGAGAGACGTTGGGAGAAGAAAAAGGGTGAATTCTTGGGTCTGTCACAATTTGTCACTCTTCTCAAGGACTTTTGGGGTGACTCACTCCGTCACGGAAACATTCAGGAGACGCGTCTAGCTAGATGGATCGAAGAATATCTCAACCAGATCAACATCGAGGTAACCTACGAGGCTGCTCTTCAGGCTGTCAAAGGAGAAGCAATCAGTGTCTCTGTACTCGATGGGATTGGAGAACGAGCCAACAAAGAGATCATCACTGACTTTCTTAGGGACGACAAGAAAGTAGATCCATCTGAGGCCTCGAAGCTCACAAATATCTCTGATGGTATTGTCCCCAAAGTTGTAGAGGTCGCTCTCTCCGACAAATTCAACCTGGATGAAAACGCGGATGAATTCCTCTCTGCTCTCATCGAGAAGCACAAACCAGATCGTGCTACACAGATCAAGTCAACCACGAGTTTCAGGGATGAGAATGGCAAGATCAGAACACTAGAGAAAAAGGTACAGATAGAGAGCTCTCCAACTACTGGAAATTCTAAGATGGGAGGTGGCATGACCAACACCTTCGGTTTCGCCATACAGGATGTTGAGATTGAGGACAGAATTCCTTTTGAGTTCACCGTCGAGGACGTTACTCTCTCCGATGACTCAATTGAGAAGGTAGGTGAAACCCTCAATGAGGAGGGTCTCTTCATCAAGTGGAAGATCCCAAGAATCGAGCCAAAGCAAGAAGTCAACATCGACTACTACCTAGGGAATAGGATAACACGGACGATCGTCGCTCATGATGAGAAGAAAGTTAGCCTGATCAATACATACGAGCCGATTGTGAAACAGCAGGACGGATTGTATGCAGATGCCCTATTCGTGAACAACTCCGGGAGTTTCCTGAAGACAATCAAGATTGTAGACCAAATCCCCAAGGAACTAGATCTGGTGTCCTCAACCCCGATAATAGACGGTAGCAATGTCATGCTTGAAGCGGAGAATGTAAATGAGGTTCATTGGAGGTACGAGTCTGTCCCCGTGAATTCGGAGATTCAAGTACATTATGACTTGAAAGAAAAGCCATTCATTCTCAGGGATATCTACGAGATCACAAATATCGAAGGAGAACCGTTACTACAGGCTACTAAGGTAGTAAAGCAGTTGAAACACCAATTTGGATTCGGGGTGATTCTCGCGATTCGGCCATTGAGGGTAATTGAGGAGGACATTGTTGTTAGGGACACGATACCTAACGATGTCGAAATCAGCTCCATCATGAACGAGGAGGGGAATGTTGTCATCGGTATGAAGGGAGACACGAAGGTCGTTGAATGGAACGTCACTCCGGGAGAGAAGGGTAAGATCATTCACGCATTCCTACGGTACAAACCGTCCAATAGATTCGAGAACACCAAATTGACTGTTGCGATCGGTGACAAAGAATCGCATCCCACTGGGGAGATAAGTAGCACGCGTACAGAGCAGGAAGTTGTACTCCCGTACCAGTATGGCAAATTTGTCGATGTCCGAGCCTGATTACACTACGACAGTTTTTCTTTATAAAAGATCCAGATATTCCTTCGTGTATGAACCAGACGTACGACATTGTAATACTCGGAGGAGGGATTGCAGGTAATGCAGTCGCCTATAACATGTCACTTCTCAGACCCTTCGCCAAGATCGCAATTGTCGATCCGTTAGAATACGGTGAACTGAAAGTATCGGTGGTGACCTTCATGGAGCATCTAAAAAGGTACAAGATCACCAATTCGGTCATTCACACCTACTCTAAGCAGAGGTTCGAGTCTATATCTAACATCGGCTACTCAACAGATTTAGAAGAGGAAGCATTTGCTCTGATAGACTATGGAGTAGCTTGTAGAACTCTCCAGGAGAGATCAGGGAGTGAGATAATTCGAGACAGATTCATGAAAATCGACGGTGAAGAGATCGTCCTTGAATCAGGTCTCAGACTTACCTCAAAATACATTGTGGATACCATGGGATTATTCTCACCGCTCCGAGATCAGATGGGCCTGGAAAAGCCTGAGCTGAGAACTGTCTTATTATTCGGGAAGTACAAGGTTAACCCCGCCCAGATCAGACTAGATACCTTCAGTTACATCGTCGGAAATGGTGTTTTTGATGGATATACCTCGAATGGAGGATGGGCGTATCCCTGCGGTGAGGATATCGTGGAGGTGGGCTCTGCATTTTTAGTCTGGGACAAGGACGGTAGGATCAAAATAGATCAAAGGATGAGAAGTGCACTTGAAAATAGTCTTGAGCAGATTCTCCAGACCTTCTTCCCGGGGGCAGAGCTTCAGGATGAGCTTCATGAACGTATCACTGCATATTCCCCCACGAAGACGGTAGTGAAGGACAACGTGCTATTCCTCGGAGATGTCGCAGGAACCGGAGATCCATTCCTATGTGCCAATTGCTCAAGGTATCTCGACATGAGTGAATACCTCACTGCCGCGCTCGCAGCAGCAGTTCAAGAGGGTAATGACCGTCACCTGCAGACATACCAAAAGGCTTGGAACTACGAGCTTGTCCACTATAGCAAGAGGAGGTTAGGACGAGCGGAGATCCTCTTCAAGAAATCCCTCGAACAGTGGAACAAGATACTGATGATGAGGAAGAATAAATCCTCTAAAAAGACCTTGGCTTCGAGGATGGGGAAAGTAGGCTACACCTTGAAGTACACTCTCCAGAGGTACCCCCTCAGGGATGTCTTCTCACTCCTTCTGACTGAGATAAAGTTCCACTGGAGGATGAGGTTAATCAACCCGAAGAGACCAGACCTCAAGTACTTCGACCTCATAAGGGATCGACAAGAGGATGTGATCTTCATGACCCCATCGGTGAGGTATCTGCGAAAGATTGTGAGTACCCTAGGAGGTAATAAGTAGTGGAAGTCCAGAATGTCTTGGACGAGGCTATTGTAAACTACGGCGCGGGAAGATACTCAGATGCAGAGTCCGCATTCCGGTATCTTCTCCAATCGGCAGTTCAGTCAAAGAATCCGGTTGACGTACTGTACTTCTGCTATAGAATACTTGAGATCGCAGGTAAAGAGGAT
>JALWRB010000335.1 GCA_027077875.1 Candidatus Heimdallarchaeota archaeon | reverse complement strand
ACAATCACTTTCTGGATCGCGAGGGATGGTACATCAAGAAGCATGATCCTCCTGATTGTGTTGGCGTATGCGGGCGTAGTGTCTTTTATGATGAACTTCGCCTCAAAATCCTCATTTCCCTCAACTTCTAATTTTTCGACATCCATGGATATTCCCAGCTAACATTCCAATGAAGCATTCCTATTTATGAATTGCGAAAAATAGCACTTTGAATATGTCTGATTAAATCAAGACCTCGCAGTCGATAGCCCGAAGATACTCCAGTTGCTCATTTTCCACAACCAGTCCGTGATTCTCCGACAGGTCAAGAAATTCAAGTGAACTATTCATGATCTCCTCAGGTAAGTTCCTCAGGGAGTTCTTCCTTAGGTTAAGCCTCTTCAGATTTGGGAGGTGAAACACCTCCTCAGGTATCTGTGTGAGGAGGTTTTGCTCTAAATTGAGCTCTCGGAGGGAGGTCAGACCTGATACCTTTGGGGACAACCTACTCAGACCGTTGAAGAAGAGGTCGAGGTACTCCAGATTCGCGAGCTTGAAGATGGAGGTGGGAAGTGTTTTCAACCTGTTCCACCGCAGGTCAAGGTAGTGGAGATTTACAAGGTCTCCTATATCTTCTGGGAGCCACTCCAACCGGTTCATCCCCAGATCGAGGATTCTCAGTCTTTGAAGGTAGGTGATCTCATCCGGAAGCTCTACAAGAGTGTTGTTGGACATGTTAAGGACCTCCAATTGGTCAAATTCAGAAATCAACGCTGGGAGGTAGCTTATATTGCTGCTCGGGATCTTCAGCTCTGTCACTAGGCCATCCACCAAGGTTGCACATGAATGGATGTCTACAATAGCCAAGATCGGATTGTCGGGGTCCGAGCGAACAATAAGGTCGAAAAGTTCATCCAGAAGACCGATGCTCACTAGTCCATCTACAATGTCGCCTATTAGATTTTTTAGAAAAAATCTCGGTCAATTCTCTCATGTCAATCATTAAACCTTAAAAACGTAGAAATCATCTTCGTTGTAAAGAGGTCATACCATGGCAGGAATCTTCACTTCAATAAAGAATGCGCTCTTCTTCGCGCTTTTCTCGATACCTGGGATATTTGTATTTCAGTTGCTACAGGACTACTCTATAAGGGTATATGAATTTTATATTGATCAGGGTGAGACTGTAGAAAAGGTCTTAACACGGGTCTTCTACATCAAGCTTGCTTCATTTGTTCTTCTCTTCTTCCTCTGTGGAATCCCACTCTTCAAGTTCCTCTCTGACACTGTTGAGGACGGGGTAGTCGAGTTCTAAAGTTTTAAGTTCCGATATATAATTTACACACAGTGAAAATTTCCATAGATGGATCTGTACACGAAGGAGGCGGATCAATTCTCCGGGTAGCTGTACCTGTGGCGGCAGCAAGAGGAGACTCCATCGAGGTATTCAACATCAGAGCCAATCGGAAGAAACCCGGGTTGAGACTCCAGCACCTTCTAGGTCTTCGGATTCTCGCAGACTTAACGGGAGGGACTCTTGAGGATGGAAGAATTGGCTCACAACGTGTTACGTTCAAAGCGGGCAGTCAGGGAGAGGACAACCTCACCGTAAAGGTGGAAACAGCAGCCTCGATCCCACTTATTGTACAATCTCTCATAAACTACGTCTCTGCGGGTGGAAAAGACCTTACTGTCTCCTTCCATGGTGGGGGCACTCACACAAACTGGGCCCCGACACTTGAGTATCTGCAACACGTGACCTCGGTTGTGCTTGAGAAATTCGGGCTCAAGCTCATATTTGAGGTGAAGAAATTAGGATTCTTTCCCAAAGGAGGAGCAGAACTTACAATTCAGGTATCGAAGCGAAATAGTCCCTCAGAACCTTTGGATATTGGGACATTGCAGGCCCGCGAGGATCTTCAACTCTATGTCAGTCTCTCTGAGTCTCTTAGATCACTCGGTATCCCGGAAAGAATCAGGCGGTCTATAGCGTCTGGTCTAGGGAGAGATATCGAGATGAAGGTGCTCTACAGTAACTGTCCTCCCGGGATTGCTGCGACACTCGTTGCCAAAGGTGACCCACCGTTTGGTGCAAGTGTAATTGGGCAAAAGGGTCTCAGTTCGGAGAAAATTGGCTCTCTCTTGGTACAGACTATCCGGGATAGAGAACAGCCCATGGACGAGCATCTGTCCGATCAGTTACTGGTTCCCTTGGTCTTTTCACCAGTTGGGAGCACCTTACTTATTCATGACACCCCACACGTTCACGCTAACCTGAGTGTGATCTCGGAGATTTTTGGTGGGATTTTGTCTGTGGAGACTGAGGGGTCATATCTAAGAATAACGAGGACTACTTCACCGAAATAGCACAATTTACCGCTGAATTTCAATAAACATTTTGAATAATACCTTCAATCTGCGAATGATGACTACTGATTTTAATGTGGTACGAGCGATAGTCTTCGGACTGTCCCTCATTGTCATTCTGGCTCTGATTTTCAGATCACTCTACCATCTCTACGACCTGCTGAGGAAGGGTAAGCCCGATCCTGAGCGAACCTCCGACTACGGGAAGAGGTTCATGGTAATGCTCAAAGGTGTCTTCGGACAGAGCAAGCTCCTCAAGCACCCAGCAGGTATTGGGCACTTCGTGATCTTTTACGGTTTCATCTTCGTCACTGCAGTAGCGATGGAGGTCTTTGCAAGGGCTATTATCCCTGGATTCTCCCTCGCTTTTCTTGGCGTATTCTACGACTTCATACTCATGACTGAGGACATACTGAGTGTCGGTGTCATCATCGCTATCATCGTAGCACTCATCAGAAGGCAACTCCCCTCTATCAGGTTAGAAGGTGGCGGAAAGGGTCTAAAACTTGATATGTACATCATCCTGTTCGTCGTTGGCATCCACATCATCCTCTCGAACCTTCTCGAATCAGTAGAACTTGCTGAGGGTATTCACCCTTGGCAGATCGAACATCCGAATGCGACAATGGGACCATTTATAGCCCAGGCAATATCTGGGATCTGGCCCAAAACCTCTCTCCCCCTAGTATTCGAGATCCTCTGGTGGCTCCATGCAGCTTCAGTCTGGGTATTCTTACTCTACATAGTGGGGACACAGACTGCAGTACCCCAGTGGTTCCCGTCAAAGCATTTCCACATTATCTCAGCACCATTTAACGTCTTCTTCTCAAACCTTAAGCCCAGTGGTAGACTAAAACCTATTGACTTCGAGGACGAGAGCATCGAGCAGTACGGTGTGGCGAGTGTTGACGACCTCACGTGGAAGCAGTACCTCGACGGCTACTCATGCACGGGATGTGGAAGGTGCCAAGAGGTCTGTCCTGCGTACCTCAATGGACAACCTCTTTCACCCAAGGCCCTCATCTTGGACATCAGGGAGCACGTTCTTGAGACCTTAACCATGAGGATCAAGGATCCCGAAGCCCAACCAGAGAAATCGCTTATCGGTGACGTCATCTCCAAGGACACTCTCTGGGCGTGCACCACCTGCAATGCCTGTACGACAGCATGTCCAGTCTTCATTGATCACATCGACAAGATCGTCGATATGAGAAGGAATGAGGTGATGATGGAGAGCGAGTTCCCCTCTGGATTGAACAAGATGTTCAACAACCTTGAGGTGAACTTCAACCCATGGGGCATCGGGAAATCTGACCGTGACCTCTGGGCTGAGAACCTCGGGGTGAAGCACATGAAGGATCATCCGGACACAGACACGTTGTTCTGGGTAGGGTGTGCAGGGTCCTTCGACGAGAGGGCGAAGAAAGTGAGCACAGCACTTGTCAAGATCCTCCAGAGTGCAGGTATTGATTTTGCCATACTCGGAAAAGAGGAGAAATGTAACGGTGATCCAGCCCGGAGACTAGGCA
>JALWRB010000334.1 GCA_027077875.1 Candidatus Heimdallarchaeota archaeon | reverse complement strand
CTTGACTTGGACATTCTGAAGAATGACAACAGTAACACAACCAAACTGAGGCAGGTTGACAACGTTGTCTACACACAATCTAGGGATATCCAATTGAAGTTCAACGCTTCGGTAGTCAAGGGTAAGGTTGTAAGGTACGCAGTCAACTACACCGACGGAGTTAATCCCGTCTTCAAGAACAACGTCTCATTCACCGAGGTCAACGGTTCACACGTGGTTAAGGACAATTTCACTGCAACGTCGGACGGTCAGTGGAATGTCACCGTATTTGCTTTCACCGACAAGGGACTATCTGTCAACGAGACATTCTCTCTATACATTGACACGACAAACCCGACCGTAAGCATATCTGGTCCATCATCTGACGTGTTGAACCCAATCGTCTCGGACACACTTGAGGTGACATTCAACTTCACCATTGCCGATGAGCTCTCGGGAGTGTACTATGCCTCCTTGGACCTTGGCGATAACACTACTGTTGAGGTGACCGGAATGGACAGCTACACCTATGTCTACATCACAGAAGGGACCTACACGGTTGTTCTGACGGTCGTGGACAATGCTGGAAATGAGCAACTTACCATATTCTCCGTTACTGTTCAGTACAAGGAGCTCGAGAAGGTATATGCACCAGCACCCTTCCTCCCATTCCTCGGCGCCCTCGTACTCATTCCAATCCTAAGAAGGAAGGACTAGACAGATTATACTTTAATTTCACCCAGTAATTGAAAAGATACTATTCAAATCTTGAAACTCTATTCTTGGATTTCACTTCTTCTTACCACGATGGCGTTTCTTGACATTCTGCTTGTACTTGCTCTTACCTTTGGATATTGCCCGAGCGAGCTTGTCGGATTCCTGCACGGTCTTCTCCTTCTTCATGGCCATCGACAGCCTCTTGATGGCCTCTATTGAGTGAAGTAGTTGGTCAAGCCAAGAATAGAGATCTCCGGGATATGCAAAGAGGTGGTAGGTCTTCCCAATCTCTGCCACAATCTGCTTCGGGGTAAGTCCATCCAACCTCAGTTGCACCAGCATCTTGGAGATCTTATACTGGGGGTGAGAGCAGTACGGGTATTCCTTACATCCACAGGTGAAGAAGTTCGAGGTCCAGACCTTGACTTTCTGTGCAAGAGATCTAGTCCACAATCCTTTCTCTGAGGTCCCGAAAATCACGTCAAGAACTCCGTCGCTTAGTAGACGGCTACTCATACGTGATTTGGTTAGCTGCTCAATTTCAGCATGTGCAGATTGGGACAGGTGGATACTTGTGAAGGGGGAGAGTTCGACTGCCACATCAAGAACAGATTTCTTCAGGGTCTCGGAGGCAATTCTGTACCCGAGGAGTGGAGTGAGGAAACTTTCACTGGTTGCTCTTCCTAGAGCAGAGATATAGTACGACCCTGACTTGTTCACAATCATCTTCAATTTTTGGAGGGTCTTGAGAATCTCCTCCAGCTGGTCTGTACTATAATAGAGCATCTCATAGTATTCCCTCAACCTCTTCTTAGTCTGGGGTGAGTTTGCTGATATTATCGCCAGTACTTGGTCAGCCTCCACATCGAAATTCATTTCGAGGTCGATATCCTCCACAGGTTCTGTCAGAAGCTTGAACCCAACCTGTTCCTCCGTAAGTTCCATAGCTCCATAGATCTTGTCTCCAGGCGTGACGAAAAGATATGTCTTACCTTTGTCATGGTACCCAAATCTCCCCGCTCTTCCAATCATCTGATGGAATTCAGAGACTTTCAACCACCGAGCCCCCATAGCAGGTGTCTCAAAAATAACTTGTGATACCGGGAAGTCTACACCTGCTCCCAGTGCGGCCGTAGTCGTCACCACATCGTATTTCCCCTTAGCAAATCCCAACTCTATCTTCTTCCTGTCACTGAAGGTCATACCTGCATGGTAGTACGTGGACTTAAGGAGATCAGATCTGAGGATTGCTGCCAATTGCTGGGCTCGCTTTCGGGAGTTGGTGAAGACGAGTGATTTTCCGTAGTATCCAGTACTAGATCTCTCTTTCCTGTCTTCCTTGATGAGTTTGGATATACGACGTTCCTTTTCCTCAGTCTTCTCCGTAATCACGAGATGCCTTTCAAGAGGGATGGGGCGTGCGTCATACTCTACCAGATCCAACCTGAGTTCCTTCGCAACTTCTTTGGAGTTTCCAATAGTTGCAGATAGACAAATAATTTGACACTGTGGATAGAGGAACCTCACTCGGGCCAAGAGACCGTCAAGCTGTTGCCCCCTTTCTTGATCTCCTAAGAGCTGAACTTCATCTATGACTAGAACACCGATATCCCCAGCCTTAGAGATCTGACCGCTCCTGATTATCCAGTCGAAGGCTTCGTAAGTTCCGACTATTATATCCGACGCTCTGAAGTTGGCATCAACTATAGTCTTGTCCTCACCCTCCACCTCTATCTTAGACATCCCTACCCTGATCCCTACGCGGTATCCAAAGGGGTTGTACCGCTTCCTAAAGAGCTCGTACTTCTGATTAGTGAGCGCCACCAAGGGAGTGAGAAAGATGAACTTGGACTTTCTGTATCGAAGATTGTGCAGACCTGCAAGCTCTCCCACAAATGTCTTACCAGAGGAAGTTCCGGCTATCACAAGTAGGTCCTTATAGTCAAGGAGTCCCTTGCTTATTGCTAGTTGCTGGACGGGGAGTAAGGTGGTAACACCCTCTGCCTTCCAAGCATTGACCAATTTGCTGCTAAGCTTGACCTTGCTCTCCTCGAAGAATTTCTCTATGGGAACTGCCCGGAACTTCTTGTCCGCGGGTATGACATCATAGAGGGTATTTACCTTGTCATCTTCCCTATATGGACTGGCTGCTTCGAGGATGGACACCGACTGGTCGACACTTCGTGTGTTTTCCAACTGCTTGTTGAAGAAGTTACGGGTTGACTGGGTAATCTCAATTCCCCTACGGCTGTAGTCTTCCCTGATCTCCCTTTGCGCGCAGGACCTACAGACAATCTTGCCGTAGTACGAATATTCCTGCCCGCTCTTGATTATTGTCACGCGCTGCCGGTCCCTAATGCACACAGGGCAAATCTTCACAAGTTTAGGATTGGGAAGCTCGAAGGTCTTGACAAACTCCAAGAACTCCTTGATATTAGGTGGTTGATCATCTGGAGAGATGATAATTAACCGGGCTTGTTTGAGCATCTTTATGGCGAGTTTCTCGGACTTGTACCGGGAGATATTTCCTTGAAAGACCTCGAATCTAAAAGGTCTGAGGAATTTTTTATCATGTGTAAACCAGATTTTCGTGCGTCTTTCAGGTTTGGAATTTTCTAACTTACTCGTTTTGTCGAAGACGTAGCAGTCAACAATTACATCACCATCTGTCCTTTGTACCCAGTTGAACAGAAAAAGAACTTTTGATGACTCAGACATTGACCATTCGCCTTAGATGAAGAACAGACCATCTTTATATTTAAATTGCCATAAATACCCTCAGGGGAAGATACTCGATAATACTGCTTCGAGTACTTCGGGTACCCCAGTGTTGGCGTAGGTGATGATCATCAGGTTCAGGATGAAATGACCCAGCATCAGACCCGTGATCTCTTTTGATCTCAGGGTCAGAAGGTCACCTCCAATTCCAAGGAACAATGTGAGGATAATCGCTCCAGAGATCCCGATGTAGTCCTGTAGAAGAAGTATCTCGTACCAGTGGATGATGAACCAGATAGCATTTTGGGTCACAATAGCTACTGTCTTATCTCGATGCTCAGCAAGGAACTGCAGGATGAAACCCCTGGTCCAGAAGTCAGTGACAGCAACTAGGATGAAGATGGTGGGGAACACGACGAAAGGGTTCAGCGGACGTCTCCACTGGTCAAAGAAGATTTCATACCTCGTGAAGACAAAACCAGCGAGGATATAC
>JALWRB010000333.1 GCA_027077875.1 Candidatus Heimdallarchaeota archaeon | reverse complement strand
CCTTCGTCATCATGGAGTTCATCGAGGGAGAGGAGATGGTGACTGCCGTGAAGAAGGATGATGAACTCGTCGACCAGTATGTCGACAGGCTCCGCCAGATCCACGAGTACAGGTGGAAACGCAGCGGACTGGACATCAGGAAGTACTACCCCAAGCCGGGGTCATTCGCCAAGGCACTGGTCAAGAGGAGGCAGGGGGAGAACAGGCGATTGAGGTTGAGGAAGCAGTGCTCGGAGTTGACGAAGTGGCTGAAGGACAGGGCGAAGGAGGTGACGACCGAGAACTATGCACAGCTCCACGGGGACTACCACCCGTACAACATCATCGTGCGGGACGGTGTTTTACACATCGTCGACTGGGAAGGAGCCGAGATCGGGGATCCCAGGTACGACCTCGGATTCGCAGCGGTGGCCCTCGGTGTGATGGGAGGAAAGGATGCAGAGGAAAGGGCTCTCAGACGGTACTCCGACGAACTGCCGGACATGGACTTCTTCACCGTCAGCGGGACCATGCACCGGGTGACCAAGCTGTTCAGAATGTATGACCAGCTGACAGAAGTGCACAAACAGGCGTACCACTACATGAAGGACAGAACCGAGGAGATAGCGGGCAGGAGATTCGGGTTTTAGGCCAGAAGGGGGGACAACAGAGTAGTAAAGCACCAATTATGATAGCTGGACCAACTCGATTAGAAGTCACAGTTAGAAAGACCGTTGTGAATCTTGTATGAACCCTAGACCGGAACCGTTAGAACACATTCAACAGAGTACCCATAATCCGCATGAGGAGCTGCTTCCATCCCTCTATGTAAGGTGGCGAGTCACCGAAGTGCATCTGTTGGATGAGTGTGCCACGCATTTTCTTGTTCAGATGCAGGTCCTCAAGGTCTGCCTCATTCAGGTTCCTCAAGTCCCTCACCCTCCTGACACCCATCCGGGCGAGTGTCTCCACGTTTTCCCCACCAATTCCCTCGATCCCGATCAGCTCCATGTCCGCATCGAGACGGTTCTTAGTCACCCTGGCCACCTCCCTGCGATAGAGCACGAGGATGAAGATCACCGTCAAGACCCCCACAACCTTCGCGATCGAATACAGCAGATTAGACCGCTGATCCCTCCCATATGAGAAATCGAGGAATGAGTCCCTGTTGTCGTTCCGGAAGATCAGGTAGCTCCCGCCGCTCCGGAATTCCATGTCACCACTGAGTTCATACTCACCCTCGATTGAGGTCAGGGAAAGCTCGAAGGTCACATCACCGTGAATCTGATCATCCTCAACATCGGTGAACTCAAAGCTGTACTCACCCGCTTCGACTACCTCCAATTTGTACACCCCCACTGCTGAGATATTAGATGAATGGATGTTACTCAACTCGCCTAGCTCGGTCAGGTTGGATCCAAGAGGCCGGTTCAAAATCCGGAGTACGACAGAATGGCTGAAGTCGTATTGTACCCTCACCACACTACCGGGGTACAGTAGACGATGGAAACGCTGAGAATCACCCTCGTAGTTGTCAACCTGGTAGGAGTAATTCTGACTGAACAGGGGGGTGTAGGAGTCCGGAACCTGCTGTACCTCCTCATACACGATCCCATCTTGTACCTCTACTGGAAATGATCTACCGCCTGACAACTCAGGAATCCTGATGACCACGGTCTCACCGGGTGCCATAGTCACCGTCGTTATACCACTAGGCATAAACAGAAACAATAACAGTCCAATGGAGAAGACGATAAGAAGAGAATAACCTAATACTTGACCCTTGTAGCTCAAGGTAAAATCGGATGGGGGGCTTTCCCGTCTCCGCTTACTCGCACGATTACTTCTACTCTCCCGATCTCTTCGATCAAGATCATAGGGGTCGGTGGCGTCTTTGTAGGTGATGGAGTTGTGCCCTGAATCGGATCCTCCGTCATCAAACATAATTATGGATGCCATATCCCGTTCTTAAATTTTTACCTCTCAAAATCAGACCTACATCAGTTCAAGAGCTAGGACTATCTCATAGTGTGTGAAATGATAATCCATACAGCTATTGCACCCCGTCACACAATTCGATGCTACAACAGGGAGGGGTGGTTCTCCACCGTCAGGGTGATACCGTCTCTTATGTAACCAGAACAGGTCACTCTCAAGGTACTCGGCAAAGACCAACAATGTCAGAGCCACTAGTGTACCACTTACAATCCCCACCCCTTATCCTCCCTACTACTTGATCAAAATAACCACCCAGACCACTGACGAGCAAGACAGTTGAGAAGGTCCCAGCTTGTGGTAAAATTAATATACCACAGCAGTCTCGGAAGAGTGTGTCTATCACTCTGGACGGAATAAAATACAAGACCGGGAACAGATCCGGTCACATCTTCATGTCACCGTGTGACCGGTGCGGGAAATTCCAGATGGAACTGGTCGATCTTCGGAGCAAGAATCCTTCTGGCATTCAACCAATCTACGGACTTCAGTGCAAGGCCTGCAAGACCCTGCACATCGGCAACGCCGAACTACAAAGGAGAGGGCCAGAACTGTTCAACTCCCCCCCGAAAGTGCACAAGTCCAAGGACATTGTCAAGCGAGCCGTGGAAGCAGATTCTAAAAGAGAAAATAAGGGAATGGCGAACAAGTTCAGAGAGGTTGTGGAGTTCGTACTCGGAGAGAATTCCCCCTTTATCCTCACCATCCTTGCTCCAACAGTGTACATGTTTGTAGGATTCCTTACTTTTTGGGTTTGGAATTGGGTCTGGTGGTTTTTCTTCTATGTCTCCCCTGTCGGATATGGGTGGGCAATGGGAGAGGCCAACGGCGGACGGAAGATCAGGACAGTCCTCTCTGTGATCATGTCGGCTCTAATGTTCATCATCGGTGCGGCATTGACATTCGACACGAACGGATGGTTCCTCTACGCCAGAATAATATTTGCCCTGACGCTGATTTCAAGTGTGCTTTCCATCTGGCTTCTGTCAGAATAGATGACCGTATCATCGCGCGGTATTGTCATCGACCGGTATTGAGTGCGATACCGCCCGGGGACGAAATGGTCTTGAGTAACGAATCTTAGAGGGCTTTTTGGAACCTCTCATTCCGAGATGACACATGACGAGGTGACTCAGTCCAAAATGGTTTTGGTTGATGTGAAATCGGCTTGAGATTTTATGGTCAAGACGGAGAAGTTACGAGAGCTAGACTTCAGGATTTGCAGAAAATTGATACTGTTCATTGGCTAGGTTTCTCAATATGAGATATCCCAAAAGGTGCTCAGCTTAGACAGTTAAGAGGTTTGAAGAGGAGAGACAGAGAGATTCTTTCTCGTCACCGTCAGTGCACATATGCAGGCAACAGAGCACTGAGCCCGTGCGTACATGACGAACGTGCGTGCCGCTCGCGCTCACGTACGGGGGCGCGAGGAAACGGGTTGCTACACCACTCACTTTCACCTACTGGTAATCAACCTACTGATCAAATTGGGATCAAGAACAGAAGTTGATGCACCTGAGTTATTCGCGCTGTTGTCGATAGAATACATTTCGTATTGTCACGTTAATATATATGAAGCAATATTTTGATTAATTAGTTTTTGATACATATGTACGCGTATTAACATTTTTCTAAGACCGAAATACCGCCAAGCGATCGCGAAATATGGAAGTCATTGGAGGTGACTAGAGAGTCACTAAACGTGATTCAGGATAGGTTCAACTAGACGCGAGTTCGCGTCTAATTGCAGTAATATTCTCTTAATTTATTAGTTTTATTTCTCAGGAATCATATCGAATTGAAATATTTTTATCTTAATTTAATAATGATATGAGATTTTCGTATGAATTAATTATGTTTAAATGATTACTAAATTGGTAGATATTTTCTATTCCGTGAATTTCAAAATGTTCAGCTGCCATGAGCACATAAACTCTATTAGCT
>JALWRB010000332.1 GCA_027077875.1 Candidatus Heimdallarchaeota archaeon | reverse complement strand
CAGATAATTATTCGGAGCTTGTCTCCACTTCACTATGTGACTGTCGCGATTGTTTCGTTCAGCGTTTTTTTCAGTCTCAGTAATTTACGAACTAAGACGATGACAAGAAGAGACCTTACACCAGTAATGGTCGGTTACGCTGCTGCACTTGCAATCCATGGATTCTGGAATTACCTTGCATCGACAATACAGCCTACTGATCCATTATTGTTCGGTTTTTATCCGGCAAATCTGTTCGCTTTTGGTATGTTAATTCTGACTATACTACTGGCAATAATATTCTACTCTAGTAGGATTGTGACTACAGAGTGTCCATATTGTGGTCTTACACACAATCCACCATTTGATGCCAAGAGTCATTATACTGCAACCCCAATAGTTCAAATACCCTCGATATCCTTCTTTCTCTGGAAGTTGAAAATGAAGAAGGTTTTCAACAATGAAAATGATACGAGGAAAATTGCAAAGGAAGGAGATATGGCCAAGGTCTTTACTTGCAACAACTGCTCATATCCAATACCGGTATACAGCGTGAAATGCTGGAAATGTGATTTTCATCTTGACCCACCTTATTCCGAAGTATTTCAATTTAGAAAGAGTATTTCGGATAATGTCTCGATAGGAATTAACCTTGTTCTTTCTTCAGCATATGTAACGCTAACTTTGACGACATTGATAGCTATCGTCAAAGAAGGTGCAAGCGAAGGGCTGAGTCAAGGAGTTCTCCTTTTTGCCCTCTTGGGTTTTGCTTACATCTGGTCCAGCTATTGGTCCCTTAATCCAGATACAAAACCACTAGGTATCATTCTTTCGCGTTTTCTCACGGGTGCGTTTTTCATTCAAACCGTATTTCTCTTTCAGCTTATTGGAATGTTACTCGCTGATACTATTGGCGTTCTCATTGTTACAACTTTCAATGTAATCTTGATCGCCCTAATTTTCACAATAATTTTGGGCTATGAACCTGTGATTGATGGAGGAACGACATATGTATAATCAGTCATACCTTTTCAGATTCAGTGGGTACTTCCAGAAAATCGCTCGTGATTTCTCTGATGATGTATATCAGGCTTTTGTGGCATTTGCGATCGCCAATTTCTTCTACCTCACGGGATTTCTCATAAGTTCAGCATTTGGAAACATTACATTAGCAATTAACATTGACCTCACGTTCTATCTCTTGTTCGAAATCTATACAGTAGCGTTACTAAATTTCAGCCTGACTATATATTTAGCTCTTGGATGGATTATTGCAGGGATATACATAAGGATGAAATTTCCCTCTGCCGGAGCAAAGCCAATAATTTACGGAGCTGCCATAATTCCCATCTACATGATCCTGTTCGTCATCTACCTTGTTCTTACAATTATGCTGAGTGCCCCGTCGGTGTTTTTCGGGATATTGAGTGCATTTATAGTTTTTCTAGGTTCAGCGTTGTTTGTAGGTGGTATTGCATATGTCTACTTACTTGCCATCGCCCTTCCTGGAGTTTTGGTATTATCTCTTACTAAGAACAGGACGAAACGGACCTACAGTAATGTAAGCATGTCCTCGTCATTTCTCCATAGCTTTACTATGGTAAACCCAGCAACTGCTAGAGATTGCCCATTCAAGGACAAAGAACTTCATGGATGTTCATACCTTGGGTACAGTGCACCACCTGGGATTCTGATTTGCGACCATCCTGATACATTCAGGAAATGTGAGCTCTATGCTCATCTATACGATAAACGATTGGAGGTTATTGATTTCCTTGAACCAGACGAAAATTCTTGAGAGCATAAGGATGGGGAGTTACATCGCCTTCCTTGGGCTCCTATCATTCCTAATTCTCAGCTTACCTGCACTCTTCCCAGACACGGGTGACTATACAGTTGCACAAGAGGGTATTACGGTCTCAACTCCGACCCCTTCTCTATCAACTACATCAAGACCTCTCCAGACATCCTCAGGTCTTCAGCTAGGTAATTTTCTCTATGGAGTGATATTCATAGTTGTCGTCTTTCTGCTGATTTTCGTTTTGTCAAATATCTCATTGACAAGATTTCAATCCAAACAAGCTGAAAGGACATTCAAAACCAAGGAAGATAGACTCAGGTTTTCACGCGATCAAGCCGCAACAATCCTAAGACAAGCCCTGCAAACAGGTATGTATTCCCAAGGAATTATTGATGCGTATATTGCATTGGACAATGCCTTAGATGGTTTCAGGGGTGCAGAGCGACCTAAGCATTGGACTCCGAAGGAATATGCCATCTCGGTTTCTCCACCAGTGTTCCAGCCAACTGTCTACCAGATTGTGGATATTTTCTATACCGTACGTTATGGGATGAAGGAGGGCACTAAGGAGGGCGTTGAACTATTCTTGAAGTACCTCTTCAAACTCTTTGAGAACGAGATATCCGGTTCTGAAAAGGAGGTCATGCTGAATGAATTTATGTCACTAGATCTGCGGAGAGAGGTCTACCAGATCCCCGTCAAAGGAGATCTTACAAAACCCAAAGGAGGAGTTGTTAGATGAATGAAGTAAGAGTTAGCTTAGCAGAATTTAGGAAGTACATGAAATTCAAGTACCTCGTGGCTTCGATTTTTTCAATTATCTTGTTTAATTCAATATTTGGACTACTGAATGTTTACCCTAGCTACACACCAATAGGTTCAATCTATGATACAGGTGATTATGGGTACAGTGACGCATTCTCGCAATTTGAGACGAGGACAAACAGAGGAGATATCACCAAAATCGAATATAACCCGAAAGAACTTCTTGTTCTAATTAATCCTAGATATGATTACCAAGACGAGGAGATCGCACATTTGACTGAACTTGCTGCGAAAGGTCAACCTATCCTAATAATCGGAAAAGGTGGGTTCTTAGAAACTATATCTAGGATTGCAGGTCCTTCGCTCATTTTTCCTGATGGAAGAGTTGTAGACTACACTAATACCGAAGACGGGATTTTTAGTGTCAAGACATATTATGTTGAGGCCGTATCAGACTTCAATGATCCAATCTTGGGTGACCAAACATTCGTTACTGCCAATGCTTATAGTCTCTTCGCTCCGGATTGGAAACCACTTCTTCGAACAACTTCCACCTCCTCATTCGCAAACTGTGTAAAGGAGGATGAGTACTGTAGAGATGCAAGAGACATTGCCGTGATACAGGACAACGTGGTGATAATTGCTGATGATCTCATGCTCAGGAACAATAATGTGAGATCATTTCCCCAAAATCTTGACCTCCTCCCCCTCTTGATAGAGCAGGAGTTCCCCGGTGTTCAGGGTATAGTCTTTGAAGAGTCACACCTTCTCTGGGTTGCAGTATCATGGGTTGGACTCCTTCTGAAGATCAATGAGATCGCTGTGTCACCGCTGGTTTTCATCTTGGTATTCATTATCTCGGGGATCGTTCCCCTGTTCTTCGGTCTGAAAGTTGGTCTTTTCTCATCCCCAGCTGATAAGCAGAAGGGTCTGATGGCGAAACGCCTTATGAAAAGATTTGAGATTATTCACACAGATAACATGATCTCGGTACCTTTGACAAAGGAGGAAGAGATTCTGACTAATGAATTGATCAATCACAAGGTGTATGGTCGTGTATATTTTACGGGGGTGGCTAGGGATTTGCTGGATTACATATTCAGCCATAATATAGATGAAGTCATTGACGAGGATATCCTCAAAGATCTAAAGGTCATGAGTGGGAGCTACGTCTCTCCTAACATGGCGTGGAAAATAATTGAGCATGCGAATTTCGCGATTGAGAATGCAGAGAGGGAGAGGGATCAGTACTTCACAAGGAGGAACTAAATATGAAAATAGAAGATATAAGCGAGTTATCGCAGAGAATTTTGAAAGAAATTAGGAAGAGAATCATCGGGAATGAAAATAACATTGAGCTATTGCTCATTGCCCTTTATTCAAATGGACATGTCCTTCTCGAAGGTGTACCTGGTATAGCCAAGTCTTACCTCGCAGCTACGATCGCTGAGGTTCTCGGTCTGGATCATAAGAGAATTCAGTTCACACCTGATCTCATGCCTGCTGACATTACGGGTTCATCTATTTACAACCCGAAGGATCAGACCTTCCAGTTCATAGAGGGGCCAATTTTCACCAATGTCCTCCTGTGTGACGAGATATCCAGAGCTCCCCCTAAAACTCAAGCAGCACTTCTTGAAGCCATGGCAGAGGGACAGGTATCATCCGAGGGCAAGACGAGAATTCTAGAATCACCATTCTTCGTCATGGCGACACAGAACCCGATTGAGCAAGTTGGAGTTTATCCTTTGCCAGAAGCACAGCTCGACCGGTTCATGATCCGGTTGATTCTTACCCTACCGACCTATGAGGAAGAGTATCAGATTCTTGTATCGAAAAGAGCAGAGCTTGTACCAAGTGTAGAAGCTGTCACAAGTATTAAGGAAATTCTAGGAGCCCAAGAGGCAATAAAGAATGTCGAAATTTCAGATCAGGTTCTCTCGTACATCGCCCGCCTTGTTGTGGCCACTAGGTACTCCCCCGCCTTAGCACTTGGTGGTTCACCCAGGGCTTCGATTGCATTGATGACAATGGCTCGTGCACGTGCTGCTATGTATGGAAGAACATATGTTGAACCAGACGACATCAAGGCTCTGTTCTACTACGTGATGAATCACCGTGTGATTCTCACTCCTCAGGCAGAGGTTGACCAGATCCCAGTTGAGCAGATCATTGGCTCAGTGATCGAGAGTGTGCCCGTCACATTGTAGGTGTGAAGATGAGCTCCAACCAGTTCAGGTTTGACGACACTCTCATTATCGAGGAATCAGAGACCCAACTAGTCACCACATCGTTCGGTGTGGTTCTTTTCTTCGCAGCAATTTTTCTGCTCACCCTTTCAGTGGGCTCGAACCTTGTCATCTTCGTAATCCCTAGCATCTCTATTCTAGTAGTATTCATTTTCAATCTCTTGAGGTTCTATAATACCAAGGTTGACGTGAAGGTTAAGGTGACATTCCCTACAACACAGATCAGGGCGAAAACTTTTCTCCCCACTCTTGTTGAGATTCATTCTAGTAGGGACATACTCGGAGTACTGAGCGTGACACCAAGCTCTGGACTTTTTCCAGTGACCACTTCTACTACCAGACTTGTTAAGTTAAAGAAGGACCAGACGGTGAACACCACCTTTCTCTTTTACGCTCCCCGGCGGGGTAAAGAATTCATCAAATCCATTAGTCTTCAGTTTAATGGTGCATACGGTCTATTCTATACGGAAAACACAATCAACCCAAACCGGATGATAGTCGTCACTCCCGAACCACAGAGAATCCAGATTCCGTGGACTATGAAGCAAAAAATATTGGATGATTTGATTTCGAGCATCTCAATCCCGATTAAGGGGAAGGGATCTGACTTCCTCAGTCTTCGTGATTTCCAATTCGGAGATGACATCAGGCACATCCACTGGAAGGCAAGTGCAAAGTATGACAAGATCATCGTAAAGGAATATGAGGAGCCCAAGAGACTTCGCTTCCTCCTGATCGTGGATGCAACAACCTTCATGGCTGGTCCCAAGCTTGAGTTCGCTCTCAGTGCTGCAATCGAATTGGGACACGTGATACAGAGATCTGAGCACTCGGTGAAGATCCTTGTGTTCAACTACAAGGAGTCCAAGTATGTGGAACTGACTTCTTCTCCAGCTAGCATTCGTACACTGGGTCTAACGCTTCACAATGTCCTCCCTGAAGGTGTAAATCTTAACTACCGGACCCTTCTCCAGACTGTGAAGTCACGGGGATTAATTGACACTGTTGCTGTTTTCCTCTCTGACGTAGAGCAGGATCCACAGACTGTTCGGGAAGGCATTCTTGCCATTAGACCTTGGGTTCAGAGGTTATATTACTTCGCCATGTATTCCCCTGGGTTCGGGACTACCGCGCTCAAGAGTGTCAGGGATGAGAATGCCCTCTCCATGGACGAGATCAGGTACAGAAGAGAGATCCTTGAGAAGAAGATCAGTCGGAAGTACAACGACGTAGTACAGGAGTTCAGGGAGATAGTGATGACAAATAAAGGGAAATTCCATCTTGTGGAATCCTACAATACTAACATACTTCTTGAACTCAAGAAAGCCCTCGAACTAGAGCTTTCAATCATGAGGAAGGAACGTATCTTAGGAGGTATCAAGAATGCGTGAAGATCCAATAATCTACGAGGACTGGCAACCAAGTTTTGCTCGTAGAGAGAAGTATCGCTCACTTCAGTTCTTCGATGGTCTACTCTCCCAACTCTTTCTTGTCTTCCCACTGATCGCGGGTATTCAGAGTCAGTCTGCATCTTCAATAGTCCTTACTGTCGGATTACAAGTTGGTTTTCTTGTCTATGAATTCATTCCCTCTCAGTATAATCGATCATCGATGGCACGATTGATTGCAGTTGTCTTTCTCAGTTTCCTCACTACGTTTATACCTTTCATTCCAGACGAAGTAAACGGTCTGGTAGTCAGGATCCTATTTGGATTTATCCTGCTCGTGAAACTTGGACTAATTCCGGTTTTAGACATTCTGAATGATGGCTATGGTGAGATTCTCTTCCCAAGGAATATCAAAGTCAAAGAGAAGCTAGAATACCAATTGAAGGTTCTCTCTGTGACTGATTACGCTATTAATGCGCAGCAGCAGGACAACTTGAGAATATCTTTTGTTAGAAACCAGATGTTGCAATTCCTCCTTCCTGGTTTGATTTCTATCCTGTTAGTTTTCAGCTCAGAAACTCTACCAGGTACAGTCATTAAGGTATCTCGTATCATACTCTACATTTTGATTATTATGACATCTCTACTCTTACAATCAGTTCTGTTTGGACCACAATTACTCAAGGTGATAAAGGAAGAAGGTCTCGTCAAGTTTATCCTGAGGAAGATTAGGTTCAAGAAATCCAAGAAAAAATCTGTAACACCCCTGCAGGAATAGTATTCCCTCTGGAGAGTATGATTCTTTATTAATCCCGTATAACTAGATTCATTATGTCTGAATCCGGGATCCCTGTTTCTACATTTGTGGGTAGCGTGGTTGAGAGTGTTTCCAGACAGAGACCAGCTAAGCAACTGCGAGTGATTTCACTTGTGATCTGGTTTATCGGTGCTCTGTTCACAAACTCAACAATCTATTTTTCTGGAATGATACTGGTGACCTTGTCTACGCTTATCATCATTAGTGATATCATTCGAGATGGATTTAAGGAGAAAGAGAAACTGGGAGGGCTAGGACTCATAACACTTCTTAATGCTCTCCTAGACAATTGGCTATACCTACACGCCTTCACCAGAGGGGAGGATATCTACGAGCTGTTTGGAATCTCGGTTAGCATAAATCTCTTCGGCACCTATTTGATTGTCGGAAGTCTGACCCTCTGGCTCTTTACCCGTAACCTTGGTCTCGATATTCCATTCAGTCATCTATCTCCGTTTCAAATCTTGCTTCTTGCCTTTCAGAATCTGCTAAGGGGTGCCATTGTGTACTTAGTTGTGGACGCCCTCTTCATTAAATCAGAGTTGATTCTAGAGTATATCTTTCCTATTCTCGGAATTATGCTACTAGAGCCATTAGTATCTTACACCTTCTACACAACCTTTCCCATCATTGGGACTAAGATCATCTCAATTAGTGATGTAAAATACCCCTCTTCTGCTCTTCGCGACAGTCTTTTGTCAAATCTGATCATCTTGTGGATTTCGGAGATCTTCTACCCTCGTATCAGAGATTACACCAATGGTGTTTCAGTAATCCTCCTCATTCTTGTAATCCTTGCCTTTTGGTACGATCAGCAGAACATCAGGTCTATGATTGAAGACCCATTAAAATCCAGTCCATTGGGTGACTACTTTAATTCTATTGGATCTGAGCTCCAATCACAGGATTTCTCAACCAAGATAGTTGATGTGCTTGTTGAGCCATTTATCTACGATTTAGAATCTGGGGATGTAATGGAAATCTCATCGGGAAGTGTAGTTGTCCCTATCAAAGAATCTGGCACCAATATGCAGATTATGATTCTCGGAGAAACCCGTGAAGTAGGTTCGGATTCCTCTGAGTTTCGTACTCAATCCCTAGATGGGATTTCAACAACTTTGGTTTCCCTTGAACTCTTCAAGGAGTTAGGTCAATATGGAAGAAAGGAGGTCCTTAGAAATCTGGATTTAAATTCTATGGGTCTACCTGATTTCGACACGGTACACGAGTACATCATTACCCTTGGGCGCTTGATGGATAGTTGGGTTTCTGGATTAAAGAG
This sequence comes from Candidatus Heimdallarchaeota archaeon, assembly GCA_027077875.1. Taxonomy (GTDB): domain Archaea; phylum Asgardarchaeota; class Heimdallarchaeia; order Heimdallarchaeales; family Kariarchaeaceae; genus S139-21. Next base: position 6,608 of record JALWRB010000332.1, on the reverse strand, counting down.
AGAGCTGTCAAGAATAGATTTTCAGTCAGCTGGAATACAAGAGAACAAAGAATTCACCAAAGTGAATATCCCTGGACTGATCAATGTCTTCGAAAACAAAGGTCTTAATAATTCCCCCGCCTTCACAGCGGTCAGACTCCCTTTCGGTAAGATACTTGATCTGCAAGACAAGGGAACGCTAGTTGATCTCCCTGGAATCAAGGTTTTGGAAACATCTGATATGACAGTAGTAGATGCACTTGGTTTCATCAAGGTACTAGAGACTAAGGGACGGGGTACGCTGATCAGCATTTTTGGCTTTACGATCAACGATAATATGGACGAGGACCTAATGAATAAAATACTGAATGGAGAGTTTCTCCACCACTTGAGTAGAGACAATCCCTTCAACGAAATCTTGGATTTCAGGATTGGTGCTCTACTTTCGGACAAATCCCTGAATGGGATATTTTCCCTCAGTTGGGATATGGAGTTTCGTCCGCTATTAAACTCCCGATCGATGTCTGTGTCGAGTGAACACCTCCTTCCCTCACCCCATGCTGCACTACTCCCCGAGAGCAATGACCCTGGACAGAATTTAGGTGCTGACTCCAAGTACCATGACGATTAACTTATCAAATGAGAGTTGGGTATGTGCTTATTGAAACCTGCTTTCTTGTTCGATATAGACGGATGTCTAACATTGCCATTTGATCCGACTCATCCAGTCTCTGTTCTTGACCAGAATCTGATCCAGCTTATTTACAACTGGTCGAAGGAAGGGATAGCTCTTGCACTGGTCACGGGGAGAAGCTCCTTCTATCTCGAGGATGAGTTCAGGAAGATCGGCTTCAACCACGGTTTTGACCTCCCTATCTATATCGAATTTGGGTTGCTCCGCTTTCACCATGAGAAATTGGTACGGGTAGACTATCCCAAAAATTTTGACAATGAGCGTGAGAGATTTCTCCGTGCCTTCCGTGACCTTGCAGAAGAAAATGGATACCCTATGGCAGATGGTGCACACGTAGACTACCCTGACTCAGGTGCGATGTGGAGGGAGAAGAAACATGTTATGAGTAGTGTTATAAGCAATACCGAGGTTTCCCCCAAGGTCATCCATGATTTGAGCAGAATGGTCTTTGAGTCCTCTGAGTACAACATCAGACTTCTTAATCACCCACTCGGGATTGATATCCTACCCGAGGGGTGGTCCAAACGAGAAGCCGCCTCTCATTTCAAATCCATAGTTGGTGAGGAGAGAATGTGGTTTGTATTCGGTGACAACCGATCGGATGAGGAGATGACAGAAGCCTTAGAGAACTCAGAGTTCACCTCCACACGTGATTCAGGTTCTCCTGCAGTGTGGCGAAAACTCAGAGAACTTGCCCCAAAGTTTGGAATAAATCTATATGAGATAGACCAAAGAAGATAGAATTCATTTATGTAGGATACAATTATAACCTGAAATACCGAAATGCCCATCACTCTGTTGAATATCGACGTCGAGTCAAATCGAAGTTTCGAGATGATTGAGGAAAGTATCTACGAGCATATCGACTCAATATATGAATTACTAGATAATTTTGGAGAGGGAGACATCCCCAAGCCCCGAATGATGATTTTACGGAATAGGATGAAGGACTTGCAGGATGCTATCGCAGATTTTGGTGAGGAGACCTCTGTGCCAATGAACACAAAGCAGGCGAAGATCTTCGAACTCCATCCCCAGCTCATCTCCTTAGCAAACAGTGTCTACGGTCGAGACGAGGAGGTCGATTATACCATTACTTCGTGCATCTCCTACCTCTTGAATCTGCTCTGTTCTGGCGCAGCTGCAAATCCTAAGAGTGTGGTTATCGGGGTCTCTAATATCCTTGCTCAAGTTCTCTCTCAAGAGGTAGGAGTGGAGGAAGCTCCAGTCATCACAGTCTCAAAAGATGATCCCAAGTACTTCACAACCTTTTCTACATACTTCAACTATCTTCTCACATCTGCAGGGATCTACGCTGCTCCAGTCATAGGTCTTCCAGGTATCACGATTTCTGCATTGGGCAATTGGACTGAACGATCCCTAAGGCAGTTCGGTTTTCTCCGTAGATTCATCAAAGAAACGTACAATCCTCAACTGTTCTACCAGTTGGATAAACGTCATCACTCGGTCAAGAATTATGACACTACGAAAGACATAATCTCAGCAATCCTCTACGAGAATGAATTCCTCATACAGATTGCTGGAAGAGCAGATCTCATCTCAGGAATTGAATTTCCGAAGGAATTTACTGATTCGGAGGAACCTGTATCCTTCAAATCAAGCGACCAGATTACACAATTTATCTCGGATAAGATTAGGGCCAATTCTCACCAGATTTACGGTATTATAGAATCGGTAAACCAGTTCTTCCAGAGTGCAATGATAAACCGGAACGAGAACCCTATGAATGACGAAGAGCTGGTCAATCTCCGGACTCAAGCAGAGGCATGGGAGGTTCTTGCAGATTTGGGTAATCTGATCCTGAAGATATTTGCAGGTGAGGAATTGAGTGATGTCGATATCGAATCTCGAATAGGATTTCCTCTGTACAGTCCCAGCGACATCAACCAGAAGAATCTTATGTCCCTACTCCATAGGATGGTGGACAAGCTCGAATTTCTCATGGGTGAAGCAGACGTCAAGACATTCATTCAATCAGCTGAGTTTACAACCTACCGAACCTTCTTCCACTACCTTCTCTACATCGTTGCTATCAACGATATTGTCCTCAAGAACAACTCATGGGCCAAGTGGTTCAGGACGCGGTTCCAAGAATTCTTCTCACCAGAGTCGGTAGAATATACGACCCTTGAGACCCTTCTGTTGGGAGAACTCTTTATCTTTGAGGGGTTTGAGAGTGGAGATCAGGTCATGCTAGACATAGGTAAAGATTTACTAGAATTGGTTGAGCCATTTGTGGAATTCCAGACACATCATCTAGTTACAATCAAAATTCTGAAACGATTGATTCAAATGCATGAGAATAATGAGGATTTCGTAGAGAACAGTGACAAATTCATTGAGATGATCAACAACTTCATTTCCACCTACGAGATACCAATGGAATCCATGCTATTTTACAAGCTTAATATCTACATACAGATGATAGGGATCTACTTTTCTAGCAATGAGGAGGCAATTGTCAAGCAGTACGAAAGGAATGTTCCGTTTGATATTTTCTCGTGGGCAACCCTCCCTCTTGAATTTTCTAAGAATTTTATTTGGTTACCTACGAACTCCGCAGTTGAGAATCTCAATATTGGTTAAAATTCTAGTTCTTTTCTTCTCAGGTAACAAAAATAGATTTAAGATAGCCCATAATTGATCAACTGTGTCTACTGAATCTGGCAGTCTCATTAGTGGTGTGATTTGCATGGTTGTGACCGAATATGGTCCAGAGATGGTCGCCAATGTCTCAGATCTGAAGGAGGATCAAGCATTTATGCTTGGTGCACAACTTATTACACTATCTGGTTTTACACAAAGTCTTGAAGAAGATGCCAACAGAGTTATCGGACCCCTACCCGTTAAGGCCTCACCCGGTACGAGTAGTTTACTTTATTTCCACACAATTGAAAATGAAGACTCAAGTGATGCCCGTATTGTGGAACATGGATCACTTTTTGGGGTGATCATGCTATTTGATGAGAGTAGAGCATCTGAAATCAGGAGGGCAATTGGCCTCCTAGAACCCTACCTGAAACGCTACCTCCATAACAATATTGTTTCGGTAAAGGATATCAATCCGAACTTGGGTAGTAGTCTTCTGACCTTTATCAAGGAAATTGTTTCCAAGCCACAGATAAGGGCATTTTGGTACGACACATCTCAAGAAACTCCCCGATTACTTGAGTACAAGGATCCTCATGCAGTTTTCAAGGACAAAGACATCATCATCATTGATGAACTCTCAAAGCAGATTCTCGTTCTTACTTCTCCTGAAACATCTGCATTTGAAGCCAGAAAGCTCCATAACCTAGTCAACACTACCAACATGAACCTTTACAGAAATTCATTGAGCATAAGGATTATGGACTCTTTTGAGGAGATTGAACCCATTCTTCACAAGTACGGTATCGTGGCGAATTGAGAAGATATAATAAACCAGAGGAGTATTTACCTCTGTGGTCCGGATATACTCTCTTGCTCTAGTTCTTTTACTCATTATCTCTGTATCTGCCCGCCCTGAGACAAGTTGGACAATCAGTCCAGGTTATTTACAGTCCTACATCCACCATTATCACCTGCAGTATGTGGACGAGAATGGTAAGGAAGTGGACATCACAAATGAAGAATTCACTCCCTTGTATTTCTATATCTGGACTACAACAGCCAACAGCTACTCCTACGTACTTCAAAATTATAGCCAGATATTCCAGCATGTGCTCATCGAACCTAAGAATATATCTGGTGAATTGTACGAGCTACCCACTGGTGACCTCCCGATCATCCTTCCTACAAGGTTTAACAACAGGGACGGATGGGTTGACTACTATTTCGATGAATTAACCAACCTAAGCTCGAATCCCGAACTTCTCCTTGAGCTGAATTCAAGTGGGATGATGGTGAGCCAAGCCACCACTACTACAATTTACTCTATCGACAGTAACTTCTCCTCCCTTTCTCTATCAAAGAACCACGGATTAAGGCAGTATCTGACTTTTCTCAATGTGATCTTCTCCCTGAAGGACTTCTCCATCACTAATGGTTCTCTTACTTTGGATCAGGAATATATCAAGAGGTCTGGTGTTCTGCAGAATTACAAACTTATCTTGGAAGGTCAAGCAGTGAATGGGACTGGACAAGTAATGAACAACTTCACTCTTGACTATGAGGCAATATTCAGCATCACACTCCCTCCGTTGAACTCTGAGACTATTGACTTTCCAATCATCCCGGTTATCATAGGCATAATTTTCCTGCGGATAAAATCACTTAAGCGCCTGTTCAAATCTCTCTAATTGCTTCTCAATCACTAACTTTGCTGATTCGTGAGGAAAGTCAGAGTTGATTATGTCTCTTAACTTCTTGATAAACTCTTTCGCCTTTATCGCATCCTTCTCCATCTGAATGTAATAGATAATGTATCTCTGGAAGATGTCACTCAGACCCAGTTTACTCCCGGTCTTCTTATAGTACCCTTCCGCCTTTCTCAGATTTGAGAGTGTCAGCCCACTGTTCTTCTCCATGGCAGCTGCATCCGCGGTTATGGTGTAGACCCTGCCCAAGGCCTCGTCATCCTTTAATTCAGAAAAGTATGTCTTGGCCCTCTTCAGTGCTTTGGTGGCTAGTCTTGTTTTATTCTGTATCACATAGATATTACCTAAGAGCTCATTGGCAAGTGCCATTCCTCGACGGTCGTTGACTGTGGTGAAGGACTCAAGAGCTGATTTGGCAAGATTCAGACTTATGTCATAGTCCTCATTTGACTTCCCATTGGAGAACCTGATACGAGCCAGTTCCAGCTTTGCTGTACCTGAAGATCGTGGGTCATCAGACTCTGCTTGCATGGAGAGTGCCTCAATGATGTTGGATGCAGCATCATCCAGATCCCCTGATTTTATACTTTCGATCCCAAGGGCGTACTTAATCCGAGTTTCCAACTCCACGATATTATTGAGCTTCGCACGTTCTAAGGCATCCATAACCATCCTTTTTCCCTTCTCATTTCCTCTGTTAAGCATGTGCTGTCCCTGTTCAAAATCTACTTCGATTAATTCCCTAATGGCATCCACCTGTCTATATTCCTTCCTCGCCTTCTCGAATAGCTTGAGTACCCTGCTGTCGTCATTTTCTAAGCGGGCGAGATCGAGGTAAGCCTGTCCTTTAACATACTGCCTAGAACGTTTGTCTTTAAGTTTCTTGGAGAGTTTTATGAGCTCTTTGTTCTCGTGAATCGCTTGGTCCTTCTGGTCCGTAGTTGCATAAAGATGAGCTAACCTGATGGTTGTCTCCACAATTTCTCGTTGCAGCTTTGCCTTCTTGAACTCCCCACGAGCCTGATTAAGCAAGCTAATCTTTCTCTCCTGTTTCTTGCTACAGAGGGCCAAAGAATACAAAATCTTCCCCTTGATCCGTGAGGTTTCTCCACTTGGTTTGAAGTAATCCTCATTTGTGATCAGTCTATAGGAGTGCTTGAAGACCTCTTCTGCTTTTTTTAATTTATTTAGGTTAAAGAGGATGTTTCCCTCAAGGATCCCGATTGAAACCTCCCTTGAGATGCTATCGAGGTCAAGTGTTCCTCGTTTCTTCCGTGATCTAACGTTCTCCTTCCTACATCTGGTGATCGCTCGTAGGGCCTCCTCGTACTTCTCCTCCTGAAAAAGTTTTCCTGCCCTGACACACGGATCTCTATTGCTCATAGAATTGTGAATTGGTGTTGAAATTAAATAATTGTGATACTGTTAGGCGGGAACTTAACTAAGGAGTGATACTAGCTCTTTCAACAGTACCAAGATTGGTTTAGCGATGACCAGAGGAATTGGCCGCTCTGGATGCGCCGATATACTGTATATCTTCTTAAGATTATTCCGGAGCTCTCTTCTATTGAATCTTCCGGGGAAGTTCTCGTAGAAGAAATTGGCAACTTCCTCAT
>JALWRB010000331.1 GCA_027077875.1 Candidatus Heimdallarchaeota archaeon | reverse complement strand
GTCCTGACCCTGCTTGAGGTAACTTACATTGCCCGTGGCCTCGGAGAGGAGTATTCCCGCCAAGGCGAGCTCGTCGGTCGACGTTACCTCACTGTAGGCGAAGTTGTTGTGAGGTTTGGGCTGCTTAACGGCCATCTCGAAGAGGAGAGTCGCATAGCGGACAGGGTCGAGAGAGTCGGACTGGTTCAGCATCGCCGCAAGGGAGAACACCGCAGAGCTGAGCCCCATGACGTTTCCCCCTTCGCCCGGGTGGTTGAGGAGGCCCTTCCTTGGATTCAGGGTGTCGTCCTCTGGCATCCGCACCCCTTGGAAGTGGTCACTCTCGTTCCCAACCATGACGACCAGCCGACCTGGGACCGCGTCCACGGTCTTCACCAAGTAGTCAAGACCCAGATCGATCATGTAGTCCACAAGGTCACCTAGATCCCATTCAGAAAGAGCCGTACCATGGCTCCCGTCGAGAAGATCACCGTACCAGAGCTTTGATAGAAGCAACCAGAGAGTCGTCTCAGCAATCTGCTTGGTGAACTTGATATAGTCACCAGCATCGTACCAACCACCTGTAAGATCCTTGGGCTCGCCCCCCACGATCGCGTCTTGGGTATGGCTCTCCCCGTGCCAACCTTCCACCTCGATATTTGCCTGATTCACCCAGAGGAAGTACAACGAGTCCTGTGCCATGTCGAGCAAGGGCTCCTCTATTCCTATGACGAATGCTCCAGAGACCTCCCCATCCGCCACGAGGTGGTAAGTACCCGGTGTTTTTACATCAGTGAAGTTCAGGAAGTAGACATGACCGAACCCGTACTCAGGACGATCGTCAAGAACAAAGGTGAGAGCTACTTCATCACCCCTGAGAAGAGTTATACCAGAGATCGGTCCTGAGGAAATCACCACAGCACTCTTCGTGGAGGAAATAGGGTAGCCTATCTGACTGTACCTGAAGTAGATAGTATTTGTCCTCAGGCTCCAGAATGCAACGATACTAGATCCGAGCAGAAGTAACAGAAGTACAAGCGAACGTTTCTTCAACAGTGACCCTTACTACATCGGAGATTTAAATCTGAGCAACGGAGTAGGTAACGGGGAACAATGTTCTAAAAAACCTTATAAATTACCACTAGATACTATATTCTAGTGCACGGTTATATCTTCTACCAGCTCAAGTACTTCATCAAGGAGGTCGAGGGTCGTGAAATCTGGAACGAGGTCACAAAGAAGGCCTTCGGGAAGGACGAGCTCTTTCTCGCCTCTCAGGCATACGAGGATGAGAAACTATTCAAGATCGTGGGGACCCTCGTCGAGGAGTACGGCTACGACCTGAACGACACCCTTTTCAGGTTCGGAGAGTACATCGCACCGAAACTGCTTAACAGCTACAAGGCGTTTGTCAAGTCTAGTTGGCGAGCAGCCGACCTGATCGATAACACCGAGGACGTCATCCACAAGGCGGTTCGGGTTCGGATGAAGGGAGCGACACCCCCTGAGCTGCAGACCGAGAGGACTGCGCCAGACACAGTCATGATGAAGTACACCAGTGGTCGTAAGCTGTGCTGGGTTCTGCGTGGAATAGCCACGGGCGTCGCAAAGCACTACGGTCAGAGAGCGAGTTTCAAGGAGCACCTATGCATGCTTGAGGGAGCTTCTGAGTGCAAGATTGAGATCCATATTGAGGGATGATATCCACGACTTATATCTCCTCGAATCGATTAGGGAGACGGTCCAAGAGGGAATGGTCGGAGAAAGATTTATTACACACAAATTCCATCTAAGAAATAGATAAATGAGGGTAATGGTGCTGGGAGGGAGAGACAAGATTGGGGGAAATTCCATCTTTCTTTCCTCAGACTATGGGAAAATTCTTCTGGATGCAGGTTACCGTATCGGAGCAGATCACCCACTACCAATTTATGCGAATATCATGCGATGGCACGACTACCGCGAACTCAACGGGGTGATCATATCTCACATGCACTTAGACCACTATGGTAGTTTACCACATCTGTTTGACAAGGGGGTGAGAGCACCAATTTACATGAGTAATAGGTCGCTAGAACTATACAGGTTCGTTCAGAAAAAACCGTATATTCAGGCAGGTCTACCTACAGAATACGTGAATTTTATACAAGGGAAATTCGACCAGATAGGGACAGCCGTCAAAGGTTTAGCAACCTACCAACTCTTCAAATGCCGGGATATGACCGTCACCTTTCTGGCAAACTCACACATGGTTGGAGCAGTCACAAAGCTCATCGAGACACCAGATCACCGAGTTCTGTACACAGGGGACTTAGGAAGAAATGACCTCGACCACTACCGAGATCTTAGAGACATAGATCTATTGATTTTCGACGGTTCTGCACTCTTCAGAGAGGAGAGCATCCCTTGGGATACACGAGAGAATCTACTCAGAGAGATAGTTGTGCTCTCTTTAGAGGAAGGCAGGTCGCCAGTCTTTCCAATAAACACTATGGGAGACCAACAAGCTGTGCTAGAGGAGTTGGATAGAGTAGCGTTTCTTGAGCGGCGTACCTTTGACATCGTGCTTTATGGACCATCAAAAAAGGTACAGGACCTCATTGGCACCTCATTCGAGAATCTCAACCTAATTTCCCGTGACCATCTGCTCAGTGGAGAGATAGGAATGGCACCTTCTCCGACTGGAGGAGGGCATGTCACGAGATTCACTAAGGGGAAGAATTCGACATCTATCTACACCCTCAGCTCGAATAGTCGTAGACTAAATGGGGATGTAATAAGTCCGCTTAGTGCAGTGAAACTGGGAAAAGAAGGTCTCACGGAAAAAATAAAGAAAGGTCACGCATTTCACATCCCATTCGAGTACCACGCATCACATGATCAGGTCATTGAGCTCATCACAGAGATAAATCCCCGCGTAGCTGTACCCATGCGGTATTATGACAGTATGTATCAGAGAGAGCATCTAGTAATGTATCTGAATTTGAATGGGTATCACGGGTACATCATCTTCCCAAAAATTGGAGAGGAGATAAAACTATGAAAGAAAAGAACAACAAGGACATATATTGAACTTACAGACATAGTAGTCGGTAATGTGTCAGCAAGCTATCGAGAGAGGAGTATGAACTGAGAATCCCCCGCCAATAGTCAGGAACATCAGCAGCATGATTTACTCATTAACTCATGAATTAGTAACACTTAAGAAGGGTAGAAAAGAATATGACTTAATTAATGGAGGTGAGAAAACACGAACGTATGTAGAATCTGTGGACGTGAATTCCAGTTCAGAGAAGATATGATTCTTCATCGGGAAGGGCATTACAGCAACCAGTACAACTATAATGATGGGTACGATACATCAGAATCGACCTATCAGTCATAGAGCTGAAAACCTATTCTATTAGAAATGAATTGTACATTTTCCATAATCAACCTTGAATCTGTTATTAAAAAGTTCATTATGGATAGACATGTTAACTTAGGTTGCTCCGTCATATTCTTCCTGCGTCACTTATCGAATGGGAATGAAGATATAGTAACGTATCTGAATGACACCCTATCGATAACATTCAATAAACGTCATTAATAAGTAGCATGAGTAAGCGGAAACAGTAGCTTATTATCAAGGTCATAAGTTTCCGGGATTCCGGGAAATTTCCCAATAGGTCTATTGTTTTCCAATATTTATCAGCTATTTTATAGGAAGCAGACAAGACAGTACATATTCTTGAAATACAAGGGAATGTAAAAGAATATCAAGTTCAGGAGGAATGGTCTGTGAGATTTGATAGCATTGAGGAATTCGCGTCTAAGCTAAAACGGTACACAAAGCGGAAATCATCCTATTACCAGTACAGAGTAAAGACTCCATTCTTCACCAAGACATATTATGTGGGTAGATATAACTCTGACAACATCCCTACATACTATGTGAACATCAGAAACGAAGTTGTGGAAGATATACTCAAGACCATAAAGAACAAGGA
>JALWRB010000330.1 GCA_027077875.1 Candidatus Heimdallarchaeota archaeon | reverse complement strand
TATCCTTCTTACTCAGATAGCTGTTCAGCTCGGAGATATACATGTCGACCACTTGGTTGAGGTACCTACTTTTCCGCTTTGTGATGAGTGCTAGTAGTATCTCGCGGCCACTCTCAAGTATGAACTTCTTCAGAATAATGTCACCAGTCGAGAGCTGTATATTTTTCACGTATGTTTCTACACCCGTGATCTCACCAAACATAATAGAAATTGAAGTGAGGAGTGCTGTTTTAAGTGAGGAACTAGTCTTCGTATGCTCTCCCTCTCTAAGCGCTTTACCCCACAGGTTGATACTTGTCTTCAGATCAATGATCATAACTTCGTAGACTGGAATTGCCAATGCAGTTAGGTAAGCTGGATTCTTGAAATATAGGTAGATCAGTGGTACCATGAAGAAAGTGACTGTCACCGGTGCGTGGAGGGAAATTCTGGTGGGGTGCGCTGGATCGATGTATTTATTGTATATCAGTCTGAACCCCTCGACAAGAGCAAAGAGTGACATGGCCTGCAGGATTCCGACAGTGAAGGCAAGCTGGATGTCCAACTCCTTCTTCAGCTCCTCCGCCCCAAAGTCCATTCGGCCGCGTAGGGTGGTAATCATCGCAAAGATCGAGAAGAAACCCAACCCAAGAATAAGGTACATCAGGAAGGTTATGTTTTCAAAATAGTTCTCCGAGAAGGAAAAGTCACCAGTTACACGTTTGTTGAAGTAGAGCGTCGCCGCTGGTAATATCCCAATCATCACAGTGATTAACCTCCTTGCATACACTCGCTCCCAGTAGAGATACTCGAAGTGTAAGAACCAGAGGACTATGAAAAACCCTCCAATGATGAGTAGAAGTGAGTAGGTCCTTACCCAGTCTCGACTGCTGTAACCAATTACTCTCCCATTGTATGGACTGACCCTTCCGTCTCCTTCCACAGTCATGTCCATGTACCATGACCAGAAGAAGAATAACCCAAGGAAGAAGACCCCGAAGGAGTAGTATCTGAAGTTTACATACCTTTTGTCAGTGACTGTTTTGTAGAGTATCGCAATCCCAAGAGTACTTACGATTATTGCAGGTACAAGGGCATAGGGTGTAATGTCTCCGATGAAAAACCACCTGAAGTAGAGATTGAACTCGTCGGCCCAAATATTGACGATACCAATGACCGAGAAGTAAATTGCCTCAAAAATCCAGAATGCGCGAAGTTCTTTGGAGAATATCCTCCCAATCACTCCTCTCGGAGGGCGGCTCACCTGTATCAATCTGAGAAATCCAAATATATCATTTTCTGCTACAGGATGATGAACTCTGGCAAAAAACCTCAGGTATAAGACATAATATTGTAGATAAGTGAATGAAGGTAAAATATGCTAAAGGAGACCCACGAGGAATATCGTGAGAGAGGCTACCAGAACAGAGATTGTCCCAATCCACCTTGTTTGTTGTGGAACCTCAAATGTCACCTCAAGATCACTAATTCTTTCCACAAGCTCATTATCCTCCTTTACACCATCGACGAAAATATCCTTACTCAACCGGTCGACATTCTGGGCCTCATACCTTCGGTGAAGTTTCTGGATTGCTGATCTGATGGTGTCTTTATCCCTATCCGCGAGGGCTATTACCTTGGTGAGCACACCTTCTTCGATGATAATTACCCTGTCGCCACGTTGGATCGCGGAAAGTCCCCCGTCCTTCGAGAGCTCCTCGTCAACGGCAGAAAGAGCAGTGAAAAATCCAGAGATCAGGACGTCATCTGTCTCAAAGAGCTCTATATGGGAAGAGATAGGTATGCCCTGTCTCTTTGATATGAGCAAGACATCCCAGACCTTGGTTGGCTCATATGTCAGAACCACAATTGCTAGCAAGATAAGTAGGATGAAGTTCCCTGTATAAAGGAGCGGGATAACTGTCTTCGGTAGTACGATAACTCCAGTAGTGGAGTAGTAAAGTACCTCGTTTATAATTCCTGGGAAAAGGAAGGAAAGTAAGATAAATATCGCCAGAAGACCGAAAACCCTTATAGGATAGTGGGTACCCAAATCCCTCAGATCTCTGAGACCATAATAGAGGGTTGAGAAGTCCTTTCTACTAATAATCCACCATCCCATAATTGTAGCTGTAAGTATAGCTGGCAATACCAACACTCCAAGACCTATCGAATTGAAATATAGGGTATTGATTGCTTGCAATAGGGTGGTTCCTACATTCAAAACGAAGTTCATAGTGAACGGTAAGATGATAGACTTTGTCTCCGCAAACGCAGAGAAATTTATGTATAGGATGATCAAGAGGGCCAAGCTCATGACCCAGAATGTCGAATATTCACTTGGGTTACTCAGACGCAGCCAGAACTGATTGATTTTGTCCGGGTTGGGAATGAGGAAAAAGAATTGAAGGTAGAAGACATAGAATAATGTTGAGAGGACGTTAGCAACCCCTTGGGGAAAACGCTCTCTCAGCGATGTATAGTTATATGCGAAGAAGAAGAATCCCGCAGATATAGGCCAAATTAGCCCCATCTCCACAAAACCGAAGTAATACTCTGCATTCAGTTGTTTTGGAGTGTAGAAAGTCAAGTTGCTTGTTACATATACGAAAGCATAGAGTGGGTCGACTCCCTGCAGTAACATTGCAGCCATTCTGGCAATGTAGAATATAATCATGGCTATAAGTCCGAGCAGTATCCCCCTTCTAACGAGTGAGATAAAGCTGTAATCATTGGTCGAGAAGGCATACCCGAATCTTTTCCATGTCCACTTATCCCGTGTTCTCCTGATCCATGTACCAAAGGTAAGGCTGAAACCAAATAGTAAAAAGTTGAATATGAAAGTCACCCGTACTATCGCTTCCCAGTTTCCACCATCCAATGACCCAACATTATCCTCCCCAAGCCAAAGATTTGCGATTCCCTCGTAGAGCTTTAGGCTCTCAAAGGTTGTGTCAATCAGTGCAATGAGCGAGAAGCAGAAGAGAAATATGAACGATATTTCGAGAATCTGAACCAGTTGATCAAGGCCTGTTGATTCACGAGATGCAATTTTCGAGTTATTGTCAGGCACGATAATAGGACTGAAGGGATATTAATAAGGAAAGTGGTCTCCGATTAGAATTCAAAGGAAATTACCCAGAAATTTGGGATTTGTTTTTCTTCAAATCAACCTAATGATCTTGCAAGTCAATACTCTACCATGGTAAATTTCATATTGGAGATGTACTATACAAATAGATTCTATCCGACACAAACGAAGAAAAATAAATAGAAATTCTTCTAATACTCTACAATTTCGTTAGCTTGTATGGAGTACGTGAGGAACCAAGCAAAGCTTATGTGGAGACGAACAGTTGACAAAGAACTCCTTATGATGCTGTTGTCTGTTGCAGTAGGAATTATCTCCGGAATTGGCGCATGGATATTCAGAAAAACCGTAGAATATGTCTATGAAGGTTTTCAACTTATATCGGAATTCCTCAGTGCTCAGGAAAATCCTGCTTTCATCGTGATCCTTCCTGGAATAGGGGGTATACTTGCTGGAATTATGGTTGTCAAATGGGCCCCCGAAGCCAAGGGACATGGGGTTCCAGAAATCATCTACTCGGTTAATATTGAGAACGGAAAAATGAGACTTCGGGTTCCATTTGTGAAGATTATAGCCTCTGCATTTACAATAGGTACCGGTGGTTCTGCAGGATCGGAAGGACCAATTGCTCAGATAGGTGGTGGTTTTGCCTCTTATGTCGCGGAGAAGACCCACCTTTCACCTGAACACTCAAAAATTCTAGTGATGGCAGGGGTATCTGGTAGTATAGCTGCGATTTTCAATGCGCCATTGGGTGGTGTGCTCTTTGGACTGGAGATCATTCCGAGGGACAAAAAGGCAAGATCGATACTTCCCCTAATTATCTCCTCCGTAGTAGGGACCTCAATTGGTGAACTGATCCTCAATTCCTCCTCTATATTTGATTTTCCAGATACGCTC
>JALWRB010000329.1 GCA_027077875.1 Candidatus Heimdallarchaeota archaeon | reverse complement strand
GTGCGGGGTCTCGTGAGAAGCTCTCGAAGAACGGTGGTAACCTGACGTAGGTTGACTCGTCCTTCCAGTCGAAGAGAGTTGACTGTGGGGCGTTGAGCGCCTGCCAGTTGATGTCACCGAGGAGGATACGGGAGTAGTACTTTGTGAAGATGGATGGGTTAATGCCCTTCTCTATCGCCTCCTTGATCTCACTCTGCTCGGGCCAGATGTCCTTGAGGAAGACCTCCTCTCCCTTGTCGTTGACTGCCAGTGGCTGTGTTGTCAGGTCTATGTCCGTCCGTCCGGCCAGAGCGTAGGCCACGACGAGCATGGGCGAGGCCAAGTAGTTCCCAAGGGTGTATGGGCTTACCCTTCCCGCGAAGTTCCTGTTACCTGAGAGCACCGAACTCGCGTAGATGTTATTGTCCACAATGGCGTCCCTGATAGGGTCGGGGAGTGGTCCGCTGTTCCCGATGCACGAGGTGCAGCCGTACCCCACGAGGTTGAACCTCAGCTTGTTGAGGTAGGTGTCCAGACCGAGGTTGCGCATGTACTCCGTGACGACCAGAGACCCGGGTGCAAAGCTGGTCTTGACGTATGGCTTGGTCATGAGACCCCTCTCCACCGCCTTCTTAGCGACCAGTCCTGCACCCACCATGACGGATGGATTGGAGGTGTTGGTGCAGCTGGTGATGGCAGCGATGACGACGTTTCCATCGGTGAAGTCGAATGTCTCTCCCATGTAGTTCACCTCTGTGTGAACTATGGCTGCATCCTTGCTCCTTTTAGAGATGTGCGCCTCTTGGAACTCCAACGCCCTTTCGAGAGCACCTGACAGCGAGACCCTTTCCTCGGGGTTGAGCGGTCCCGCGATCGATGGTTGTACGGTTGAGAGGTCCAGTTCGAGGGTGTCACTGAATTGTGGTTCTGCGGAATCGGGGAACCTGAACAGCTTCTGTTCCTTGGTGTACTCCTCGACGAACTTGATGTGCTCCTCGTCCCTTGCGGTGAGCCTGAGGTAGGCGAGTGTTGCCTCGTCGACTGGGAAGTATCCCATTGTGGCACCGTACTCTGGTGCCATGTTGGAAATGGTCGCCTTGTCTGGGACCGATAGGTTGTTCAGACCGTCTCCGTAGAACTCTACGAACTTACCGACTACTCCCTTCTTCCTTAGCATCTGCACGACTGTCAGGACCATATCGGTGGCGGTAGCTCCCTCGGGTAGTGACCCCGTAAGCTTGAATCCTATGACCTCAGGTAGTACCATGTAGTACGGTTGCCCGAGCATCACAGCTTCTGCCTCGATACCTCCGACTCCCCATCCCATGACCCCTAGACCGTTGACCATTGGTGTGTGGGAGTCTGTCCCCACACAGGAGTCCATGAGAGCAACGTTCTCACCCTTGATGTCTCTGGTGTCCACGACGGTGGCGAGGTACTCAAGGTTTACCTGGTGTACTATTCCCGAGCCGGGGGGTACCACTCTGAAGTTCTTGAACGCTTTCTGCGCCCACTTGATCAGCTCGTACCTCTCCTTGTTCCGGGTGTATTCCTTCTGGAGATTAATCTCCAAGGCATTCTCTGTTCCGTATGCATCTACTTGGACCGAGTGGTCGATGACCAGATCTGTGGGGATAAGCGGATTGATCTCCTCAGGATCCCCTCCCTCTGCAGCCATAGCATCCCTCATCGCCGCGAGGTCTACGATCAGCGGAACTCCGGTGAAGTCTTGCAACACCGTTCGGGCCGGCATGTAGGGGACGTCCTTCTCCATTGTGCCGTTCGGCCAATTTGCAACTGTGTTTACGTCTTCTGTCTTGACAAGGTACTCGTCCCTGTTCCTCAGAACGTTCTCAAGGAGTACTCTGATGGAGTAGGGCAGTCTCTCGACTTCCACACCATTCTTTTCGAGCTCCTTCAGGGAGTAGTAAGTGACCGTCTTGCCTGCGAAGGTTCCCGTCTTCTTCACAGTCTCGACGACATCTTTCGAAATTTCAACCATGCTATCTAAATGAGAATTTCGTGACGACTAATTAATTCATTTGCTTGGATTCCTAAGAAATAGCAAAAATGGGTACGAATCTTGGAGGTTAGCTGTGTACGACCCGGGGAGGGAGTGCACGAATCCTGCACTCATCGAGGTATTCCAGAAGAGAGGGATCCTTCTCTTGACCCTTGAGGGCCTTCTCGATCGCTTTTCTTCCGCGAACTGCATGCTTAGTTTCAGGCAGTTCCTCGCAGATCGTGGTGATCGCCTCGTACGCGCTTCTCCTGATCCCCAGATGGGAATTATTTGCTCCTTTGAGGGCTCCTGTGATGTTCCCTGCGATAACCTTGTCTCTGATCCCGTGTCGGTATCCCTTCTGGAGGCAGGTTCTCAGGACGTCGATAATGGCCGCCCGGGCATAGGGATCCCTCTCCTCGTAAGAATTCTGGATGATTGACATGATCTCCTCGCTGTACCTTGGCTTTACTTCCACGATGGATTTGAGCAGGATGAGGGCGGTGCTGTGCAATGCTCTCTCACTGGATTTCAGCAGGTCCCGAGCGATCTTGAGGATGTCCTCTACGATCTCTGATCTCTGATACAGCAGCTCGCTGACATAGTTCACAACTTCAAGTCGCACATTGGGCTCTACGTCCGCGAGTGCCTTGGTAATAGTTGATGTGAGCTCGTCCTGCAGGTCTGGGTCGGCTCTTAAACACCGGATCATTGTGGAGAATGCAGCAGATCGGATCCTCCAGTCCTCGTTGCCCATCTCTTTCTTGGCAAATTTGAATGTCTTCTTAGCTTCCTGTTTCCTCTGTATAACGATCTCTCCCAGAAGACTCAGCACTTGGTGCTTGATATATTCTGGTGGATTTTTTAGGTTGACCATGATCATTCCATGGACTCGGTTAGTATACCCTTTGACATTCTCCACAAGGTATGAAAGGGCATCTAGGACCTCCGCAAGGATCTTCGGGTCATCGCTCTCCATACTGTCCTCAAGAAAATCAATTATCCGGTTCATGTATTCCTCGGGAACGCCCTTGGTCATCTTCCCGTACAGAGATACCAGCTCCTTACAGAAAAATCCTCCTTGTACCATTGAGTACGCTTTTGAGGCCAGTTCTGGACGTCTTTCAACTATGTGGTCAAGGAGAGTGTATATCATCCTCAGCATCGATTCATCTGCTTCGGGAAGAACTATTCCCACCTCGTCAAGGATTAGCTCACTTCTCTCAGGGATGTTATGAATGGACTTAATGAGTGCGGTGATAGCTTCCTCTCTCACCTCGATAGACTCATCGTGGAGGCTCCCAATTATCAGGGTGGCAATGGCATCTACATTCCCGTACTTGTACTCAAGTAGGGTGGACAGTATCCTGACAGCATTTGCTCGGTGGGAGTCTGACCCCGAGGCCAGCTCACTTCTAAGGACGGAGTCGAGCTCTCTACCGAGTTCCGGTCGGGCTCTCACGACCTGCCGGATAGCGTCAATTATTAGGTCATCATTGGTCTCATCCGCAGAGCTCAGCTGTACTGTGAGTGTAGACAGGGCCATCTGGCCAAGTTGGGCGTTGTCCTTGCTTGACTTGTTGAGGAACTGGATGATTGCATCGGGGTCCTTAATCCTCGCCTTGGCCAAGCTCTGAACCAGCTTGGAGAGGATGTAGCCAGTTAGCTCTTCTCTCTCCTTCAGGATCTTTCTCAGGGTCTGTGACGCCTCCCACCTGACAGAGACGTCCTCCTCGTCCATAGATGCGAGTAGATCGTCGATGACGTCGAGTAGCTCCTCACTTTCTAGCCCGTGAGCGTAGAACCCTATCGCCCGCATAGCATAGATCTGTGCACCAGTGTGCTTGGACTGCATGGCCTTCTTCAAGGTCGGGTAGATGTCGAAATCCAGATCTTTTACATTCTTTACAATAAGGTAGAGTGCTTTGGAGGCAGTTACTCCGATGGACTTGCTCCCACTGTCCAACCCCTCCTCGATCATACGTATGAGAAGAGGGAGCTTCTCCAGATCC
>JALWRB010000328.1 GCA_027077875.1 Candidatus Heimdallarchaeota archaeon | reverse complement strand
CTTTGCCCAGAGTGTATGAAAGAGTTCACCAAGGACATCATTTTTCCCAATGAAAGCTAGACTCTAAGGAGTTATAGTCCTTTGGTGAGCCAAAGCACCTTAATAATAACGAAATGCTATAATCCGTGGTTTCCTGTCTCTGCATCATAATCTAATACAAAGACATTGGGTGAAGACCCCACTATTCGCCAACCATCACTTCTAACTACGATGTTTTGGGGAGACGTACCGACCTTGACTACTCCTGAACCTCGACCCAATACGAGGTTTCGGAGCTTGGGATAGTTTCTCATGGCCTCATCCAGATCCATACTATAGATTGGATTCTGGCTGATATCAAGCTCATATAGGTTGGGTGCACTGACAATAGGAATATCAGTCAAACCCGACTCAATCACCCTGAGGAAAGTCAATTCCTCACATCCTTCGAAGCTGCAGTGATCTATCTCAATATCGCACATGATGATGTTGAGGGTATCTAGCTCTGCGGGAAACTGAACCTCTGGACATTTCACCTCACAATGGATTAGGTTGAGATGGCTGTACTCACCACCCTTTAGCGAACTCACTTTCCCGCCCCTGACCGTCAAGCCCCAGACTGACGGGGGTACATCTCCAGATACCTCACAGTTGTAGAGGAGAACGTATCTCGACTCGGGAATTGAACTCACTTTCACTCCCTCCCGGATCTGCAGGTAGTTCTCCGTTGCCACCAAGAACTGGCTTATGATTTCGCTGGTTACTACTCGATTCAGTGATGTAACTTTTCCCATGAGTTCTAGCTCCTTCTTCAAGAGGAGAAAATGGGATAACTGCAGAAAACGATCTCCGTCAAATTCCTTCTCGATAAGTACGGGAAGTCGGGGAAGTTTGTCACCAAGAGTGATACTTCCAGAGCTCTCCTCATCACCAAAGTACAGTAATCCGTCGTACACTCTCTTCGGGATTTCGTCTCCATGCACCACAGTCAAGATGTGTTTAATCTTCAAGGTATGGATCTCCAAGGTATGGTATCTACTATTGATTATCTCGATTCTTCCTGATCTGTCGATCACGAGAATTTCTAGATTGACCGTGGGGTTCACATACGATCTGGATTTTCTATCATAGAAAAACGTAGACTAATTGGTCTTATTCAAGTGGTTTCATACCCCAGTACTGCCTGAGGGTAACGGGTACTCCTGTTGAACGGAGCGTTGATACGAGTGAACCTCTGTGCTGAATCAGGTGGTTCTGCATAGAGAGGAAACCTTCGAGGTAGGTACGCTCACCCCTGAACAGGAAGTTGGTGTATGTGGAGTTCACCCACTCATCGTCGGTCTTACCCCCGAAGAATTCAAGGAAGACTTCGCACGACTTCCTGAACATCTCGGGATAGTCCTTGTTCTTCAGCGAGTCCCCGAGGTACTTCTCGAAGGTCGCCATCAGAGCGTCGTTCTCGGGGAATTTGTCAAAGAGGTTCTGGGCGAAGAGGGCCGCTCCTAACGGAAGGGTGGAGATGTGGAAGGCCAGTGCCTCAATCGTGGCAGAATCACCACCAACTTGGTGGTCAAGTTTGTCCATTGGGATAGCCTGCAGGACGTAGTCCGTCCCCTTCTGGATGTTCTCGAACATTGACATTACCAGTTCTTTTGCTGTTGCCATAGATGAGTTTGAAACCGTGGGATTATGAACCTTATCGACTGAGCAATATCGATATCTCACAGAAACTAGTCGATCTCTAGACCCATGTGGTGGGTGTCTACAAACTCACCGTCGATCATCATCTCACGGGTGACCGTCCCTTCGATCCTGAACCCGGTTTTCTTGTAGAGGGCTATACCCGCGGAATTGTAGGTGGCGACTGCGAGATTCATCTTACGGATAATTCCCGTGTCTTTTGCCCAGCCAATGAGTGACCTCATCATCGCCTCACCGATCCCGTGTCTCCAGTACTTCTTCAGGACGGACATCCCGAGTTCGCCCGTATGCCGCATCCTAGGTCTGGTACTACTGGAGAAATTGGCTACGGAGACCAGCTCGTCCCCGATGTAGCCGACGAGGAATATGGAGTTTTCAAGAGCTGCGTAGTGCTCGAGTATCTTCTCCTCCTTCTCCACTGGTACATCAAACTCTCCGGGTCCAAACCCTATGTTGTTTGACTCTCCCGCCACGATGTTAATGTAGTCGATCATATTCTGGGCATCCTCGGGTTCAGCTTCTCGTATAAGCAACATATGGTTCTTCACCTGAACCTCTCTTCTAAATCCCATGACCTGAAATCTCCCTATCTATTGATAAACCTATTCTACGTTCTCTGGGGGAGCCTCAACCGGATATAGGTTTTCGTTGACTCTATCTCCTGTCCTGATTTGATCAATGAATGACCCCATGTATGTAAGAACGATCACAAGGAATATCACTGGGTATATAATTCCGAATGACGGATGGCTATCAAATGTGACATAGTATGACCCCAAGAAGCCCCCTATGGACATAGTCATCCCAAATCCGAAGAAATCCATGATCAGGCTGTCCAGAAGCATTGAAGGGAATACTGATAGGAATATGATCACGTTTGAGAACCTCTCCTTCTCCTCTCTCTTATTGAGGGAGATGGAATAGACTCCGATATAAAGAACAAGGGATAGTATTAGCTGAATTATCGCTATTGCGAATTGCTCATTGGACTGGCTTACCATTGTCTCAAAGAGATATGAGAATGCCAACCATGGTAATGGGAGGACGAGAACTCGTGGTATCATTCCTCCCAATTGATCTCCCAAATCCACTCGCAATGTCCGGAGGAGCATGGTACACCCAACTACCAACAGAGACAGACCCGTCACAATAACGACAGTAAATCCAAAGCTGAAGATGACGATGGAGAAGATATCCCTGCCCAGTCTATCGGTACCCAATGGATGGCTTGGATCCGCGCCAGGCGGGAGAGCTTTCGAGTTCAAGTCAATGTAGAATGGATTTGCGAAACCTCCTACGGACGCGGCATATTGGTTCTGAGGTGAGGTGAAGTATAAAGATTGGAAGATGAAGAAGAGAACAAACCCAATAACGATAATGAGGTAGGTGGGAACAGCAAGTATCATCTTTTTAGTACCAATTTCATGTTTTTCTCCATCTCTTGGATGGGGGTAGGCACTCGCAATCAAGCCAAGTCCTAACTGGATGATGAAGATTATTATGAGGATCTCTAACAGTCCTGAGAAAACCTCTCTCCCTGTTTCTGCATAGTAGTAGTCTGACATGAGGAGCCTTTGGACTAATAGCCTTCCAAAGAATGGGAGATACATTATCTGTGAGAGTATCACATGAATGACAATTACTGCTGGAATTAATCGTCCGATCGAGAGAAAGACTTGTCTTTCATTGAAATTTCCGGATTTAAGTATAAGAGAGAGACTATTAAGGATCAGGAACCCCGTGTACGCGAAGATAAGCAGTACTCCATACTTGTCGAACAATGAAGGGTTGTAGTCAACTTTTGCGATATATTCACTATTGATCTCCGGCACGAAAATCGGGACAATTAGTATGTATAGAAATATTGAGGAAAAAGTCCAGAATAACAATGAACCATACTTCCAGATCCATGATACATATTTTGTCTCGGAGAGCTGTCTCACGACGATCACATTGAGAATACAGGCCAGAGCCACTGAGAACATTATCTGGGTGACCGGAATAGTATAGAACTCCTTCGTGGTAAATAGATCGAAGGAGATAATAATATACGGATCCCATTGGACAATTTTTGGGGAAAACCTGGAGAAACCAGTTGATGGTTTACCGAAGAGGTATCCGATAACAGTGCCTGAGCTGTAGGTGATCAACCACATGATGAGTACAGAGATGCTGAAGGACTGGGTGGTAGATTTGATCGAGTCCACCAGATCTGCTCGTCTCATTTCCATGTAGATGGCTCTGAATGCCATGCTATAAGTTTTATCGCTACATTTCAGACATTTGATCTCACCAAATTCTCATCTCTTTAACTATATAG
>JALWRB010000327.1 GCA_027077875.1 Candidatus Heimdallarchaeota archaeon | reverse complement strand
GGAGGACGATGTTCCTTCCATCGTGGAAGGAGATCTGGGTCTTACCTCCACGGATGCTCCTCTTGCCAGTGACCTTGACGAGCTTGGTGCTTGCTTCCTCCTCGCTGATCTCGAAGGGAAGGACCTTGCCAGACTTGTGGTACTGCACCCTGTAGTAGGTGTTGGTTGGTACCAGCCTAATGATGTCCATGTGACCTACGGGGAACCTCTCGTCAGTTCTTGGTCTGCCATCGACTTCCACTCTCTTCTTGGTGAGCATATACTTGATCTCCTTTCGGGTAGTTCCCAACTTGAGGACGTCTCTCAGAAGAATAATCAGTGGCATAGATGCCTCTTTCTTGTGGGGTCCAGGGCTTATTCTGGGGACGAAAGTGTTTCCCTTTCTGGCAATCGGCCAAGTCTTAGGACTGGCGATCCTCTTTGTGTGTCGTGATCCGCCACTCTTTGTCATTCGTCGTCAGCCTCCTCTTGGTCATCCTCGGATTCCTCCTCAGATCCTTCTGCATCGGTGGATTCGTCTCCGGACTCATCGTCCTCAAGCTCGAACTCATCGTCGGACATCTCGGTCTCCTCGAATTCCTCATCATCCATGTTGATGACATCCTCGTCCTCATCGATGAAGTCCTCCTCTGTATAGAGTTCATCGGTGTCCTTGACTCTTCTGTTGATAAGAGCCAACCTCTTCTTGTCCTTGTGCTTACCAAATTTGATGAGCTGGAGGTTAGAGGGATGAATCTTTGCGGGGACCTCTTCGCTGTTGGTCTTCTTATTCGTGACCTTCTCGACAAAGACGTACTGCTTCTGAGGAAAGACGTGGGTGACCTTCCCCTTTTTATTCTTGTGCTTGCCTCTGGTGATGAGCACCTCGTCCTTGGGTCGGACAGGGATGGACCTGAAGCCCTTCTGTTCTCTTAACTCACGGGACAGGTTGACCGACATGAGCTTGTGCGCTTCGTGGAAGGGTACGTTCTTCTCGTACTTCCTCTGCTTTGATGGTTTCTTACTTTTTGTTCTCACAATCTCACCTCAGACTACGATGCTGGCAATGCTGCCAACACGGGGCCATCTGTTCACGGCCTCTCTTGCGATCGGTCCCTTTGCCTCTGAGCTTCGTGGGTCACCCTGCGGGTTGACGACGACAACTGCATTGTCCTCGAACCTGATGACCTCTCCATTCTCTCTAGTGTAGGGTCTCCTCTGCCTGACGACGATGCAGGGGACTATTGTCCTCCTCATAGTGGTGCTTCCCTTCTTGACGGAAGCGATGACCATGTCGCCGACTGTTGCTCGTGGGTATCTGTTCAGTCTACCCTTGTATCCATGCACTGCAATGACCTGCACGATCTTGGCACCGGAGTTGTCGGCGACCTTGATCTTGGTTCCGACCTGAATGCCGTTGGCAGACCTTACTCTTGGTGTTCCTGCTGATTTACGTTTTGCCATCTTCAGTCACTCCCTACTCTCTCGATCACGACGAAGGACTTACTCTTCGAGAGTGGTCTGCACTCCATCGCTCTCACTTTGTCTCCAGGTTTAAGGTCGATGCATGGAGGCTGGTGAGCGCTCACCACTCCTTTCCTCGACTCGTACCTGTTGTATTTTCTTACCAGGTGGTTGTAGTCACGTCGGACGACAACTGTGTGATTCATTTTGGTACTGACGACGCGGCCTTCGAATACACGACCACGTACTTTCAGAGATCCATCCCACGGACATTTCGGATCCTCACAGACTTTCTCTGGTGGGTTGGCCTCTACACCAATTGTTCTACTTTTTCTAGCCATTTTTCATACCTCGGGTATGTTGCCATGCGATACCTACTTCACTTTGCTTCAATATGTAGCCATTTAATTGCCGAGGTGAACAATTACAGAACCCTGACCTATCTGAAAGCCACATATCACTGTCAGGAAAAGGCATAGCACACGGCCATGTCAGAACAATTTCGGATTCATATCTTTAAAAGGAAGGTGAAAGATAACGCCCTACCAAAGCTTCAGCCTCCGCTTCCTCCTACTTCGGGGTAGGCCCCTGAGGTACACGGCGCTGAATCTCAACCTCTGTCCTCCAAGGACAACCTCCATCGTCCCGTCCTTGGAAAGCATCTTGTAGGTCACAATCCCTTCCCTTGTCTGCTTGTAGATCAGCATGTTCTTCGTCTCAGCGTAGACGGTCACTTTCCCACTGAATCCTGTAGGGTGGGTGTGAACTATTAGAATGGTATTACGAAGGTCCGATGCCAAGAATCTCTTAAATGATTTCAGAAGTTTTTTCCGGCTCTTGGCATCAGACATAGATTTTACTCTGCTCTGTCCATCTCGCCAAGGATCGTGTGAATCCTTGCGATCTCTTTCTTCAAGTGCTTGATCTCTCCGGGGTTGTCGATAGATCCACCCGAGGAGAGCTGTGACTTTAGGTTCATGAGCTCCTTGCGGGCGCCGTTGAGCCTGTTCTCCAGTCCTTCTCTGTTCTGCTTTCTAAGATCTCTGAGTTTCATTTCTCTTCCTCCTCTTCTTCTAGGTCTTCACCAAGGTCGATCTCGTCAGCCAGATCCAGCTCCTCGGTCTCGTCTACGAGCTCTAGTGCCTCATCCGGGATGGCGTCATCCTCCTCGATGTCCACGAGGTCGGGGAATGCTTCACCCTCATCCTCGACAGTCACTTCTGTCTCATCAAGTTCTCCGATTTCGTCGTCTTCTGGGAACAGATCATCTTCTGAGGCAATACTAATTTCCTTGGAGGTGTGGGTAGGTTCAACAATGATCTCCATCTGATCAGGAAGGACAGTATCTGGATCCATAATGGCAACAGTGATACCGAGTGTACCTCTCTTGATCTTGGCGATGGCGTGACCAACTCTGAGGAATTTCCTCTTGGCGTCACCGGTCTTAGCGATGAAGCCCTCTCTGAACTTCTCAACACGGGCTCTCTGTGATGTGATCTTACCTGCAACGGTGATCTCCACACCAACGGATCCCTTGCCGATGATCCTGCGGATCGTTCCGTAAGCCGTTCTTCTGAAGTGCCTACCTCTCTGGAGCGCGGATGCCAACTTGGCAGCCATGACCCATGGGTTGAGCTCTGCGTCCTTGAGACTGTCGACCTCAATGGCCACCTTCTCGGTCCCGAGCATCTTCTTCACATCCTCAGAAAGCTTCTTAATGGTCTTACCCTTCTTACCGATGGCGTATCCCACCCTGCCAACTTTCAAGACAATCTTAGTGCCTTGGCTGTTGGAGGTGTATTCCATCTCTCCAAACTCTGCCTTCGCAAGCTCTTCCCTGAAGTACTCCTCTAGGAAGACATGCTGCAATCTTTTCTCAGTAAACGACTTAACTATATTTATCTGAAATCATTCTCCTGTAACGTGGTTTACAAACTCTATCGAGATTTACATTTTTAAAAATGAAGCGAAAGCTTACGCGGAGTAGACAGTCAGATTCCGTCAAAGATGCGATCTCCTAGAGGAAAAAAGGGTGGCCCCGAGAGCTTCGATTCGTGTTGGGTTTAGTTGAACTCTTCTACTGCAATCTCGACGTGTGTGAGGGTATTAATCTTGGGGGAGGATGTCCTGAAGGCCCTGTAGAATATTCTCTTCAACTTCCTACCGGGGTAGCCAGAAGCGTGGATGATCTTCAGCTTGTCGACCTGGAGTCCCTTGAACTCTGCGTTCTTCTCGACACTCTCAAGAATCTCAAGGATCTTGCCCGCTGCCTTCTCGGGGTACCTTCCAGTGTGCCAGCCGACGAGGTCAGATCTGTGACCGACCTTCTTGTGGTGCCTTCTGAAGGGAACACTCCTCTTGAGCTTGGTGACGTCTTCGAGGTACTCCTTGGCCTTCTCGAGTTTCATACCCTTGATCTCTCTGCAGATCTCTCGGGCGTGTTTGTGGGAGATGTCGAGCTCCCTGCCACTGGCGATTGCCGTCTTATCGGGATCTAACCCTGTTACTGAATAACCGAATCTAGGCATAATTCTTCTAACCTAATGCGATTCCCTCCGA
>JALWRB010000326.1 GCA_027077875.1 Candidatus Heimdallarchaeota archaeon | reverse complement strand
AGATATTCGGGGAGATCCCGGGGGAAATCCTCGATTTTAAATCCCTGCAGATGCTCAGGATTAACAAGCTCAAAAACAGTGAAGGGATGTGTGATATCCTCTCGCAAATGCCCAATCTCAGGACACTCTCTATAAGATCCAGCTCCGAGGAGATGGTCAAGGAGGCGATGAGGATCAAGAATATCCAGAACCTTGACGGTAGCTTCTCAAGTATTTCGGAATTCCCCATCCCAGAAGATGAATCTACCCTACGTACCCTTATCCTAGCCGGCAACCCAATCAGTCACATTCCTAGAGTGGGAGAACACTATCCCCTCCTCCGGACTCTTGATCTATCGTTTACTAATATAGAGCATGTCGCGAATACTCTCCTTTCTTTCCCCGAACTTAAAGATCTCAGACTTTGGGCCTCGGACCTCGAGACAATCGATCCTGAGATCCTTGACCAACTTGTCCAGCTGGACATATCCTCGACCGCGTTCAGTAGGGGGGATCTCTCTAAAATCGACTTCAAGCACACAAATGTTATAGTCCATCAGAGTGACAGATTCAGGTGACTACAGGGCTATCTCTTTACCACATTTCTCACAGAATCTCTTGGAGGCATCTACCTCCTCGAAACAATTCCAGCACTTCACAGACTTGATATTTCCCAAACTGGATTTTTGCAGATCGATTAGGCTTGCTCGGACGATCTCTAGGATCTCATGGTCGAACCTCTCAAGCGCAGAGATCTTTCGGTTCTGGATGACCGGGATAACAAAGAAGATGGCCACTGCAATGCTGACCATTGCTCCTCCAAAAATCATCTGATTCGTCGTCTGCTCAAGCCAAGTTCGGAATACCTCCGAACTTGTGGCAATCAACGTTGCGACAAAGAAGATCCCATAGAAGATAAAGAAGTAGCCATACCTCAATCCGAGATTGTTGCGGTCGGACGATGCCTGCCTCTTGGCTTGCTTCTTTGCATCCTCGCTCAGATCCCTGAGGATCCTGTTGTTGACATCGACCTCAACATACAATGGTTTGTGGCGGTACCTGCGGATCATCATGATCGTCCTGAGCCGAGATTTCTGAATGATGTACCTTAACTCAAATTCCGCGGTACTCTCCAAGGTTATCTTGTGATTGGTCCTACCCAAACTCTCATTCAAAGTCTTGGTGAGGAGCTCTGTGGGTAGATCATTTAACCTAATCGTGTCCTTTACCACATCAAATACATATTTTGGATGTTTATAACAATTTAGTAAAGTAGTTTAAAGAATGAATGGTGATCAATCTGCGGCGACAGCAACCTCTTCCTTCACTTTCTCACCCGACTGAGTCAGACTCATGTAAGAGTTGTAGAAATTCATCCACAAGCCGAACATCAGGAAAAAGGCAAAGACCAGTGATATCCATGTGAAGAGGTTCAGGCTCTCGGGCGTAGAACGGTAGGATCTACGGATCCCTCCCCACAGGCCCTGAATGAACCAGAGGTGGACGAACCCAACTCCTGAAACGACGTAGACTATGAGGGCATCCTTGGCCATCTTCTTGGAGTAGACACCTTTGTACTGATCCATAATGTGAAAGGCCATACCGAAGAGCAGGGTTGAGAGGGCCAGAACGGCCATTGTGTGGAAATGAGCGACCACCCATAGTGAGTTGTGGACGAATTCGTTCAGAGCAATCGTCGCATTGACCCATCCAGACATCCCTGCCAAGAGCCAGAATGTCAGACTCACGAAGACATAGCTTGAAGCAACGTCCCATTTGAACTTGTACAAGTAGATCGTACCGGTGATGGAGAAGATGGATACGAGCGACGGCAGGATTATTGCGTAGGTTCCTACCTCACTGATTGCGTGAACCCATTGTTGTTGGGCAAGATCTGCGTAAACATGATGAGCTCCGATGAAGTTCTGAACTACTGTGGCAACGAACCACGCGCTCTTTGCCCACTTCTCCCCGATGATGTCATGACCAGTGTAGTCCATGACTATACTGTACATAAAGGAGACTACAGGGAAGAGAATGAGATAGACCACAGGGTGACCGAACCACCACAGCATGTTCTTAGCAAGTAGTGTGTCCATCCTTGGGACAAGGTCCATGAACTCGAGGAGGGTGTAGACGAGGAGATAGGCGAATGGCAGTGTGGCAATAATCATCCCCCATCCGATGACCGCAAGGGGAACAATCGGCAGGGGTACCCTCTTCTCGCCCTCCTTCCACTTACTGGGTTTGAGGATCTCAAAGCCCAATGCATCCAGAAGACCAAAACCTGCTTTCTTTATCGTGAGGAGGATC
Source organism: Candidatus Heimdallarchaeota archaeon (assembly GCA_027077875.1). GTDB lineage: Archaea > Asgardarchaeota > Heimdallarchaeia > Heimdallarchaeales > Kariarchaeaceae > S139-21. The sequence continues at coordinate 48,375 of JALWRB010000326.1, read as the reverse complement.
TCGACACCATAGAGGATGATGGAAATCCCTGCCAGTGCAACCCCTAGGTTCCACATGAACGCAGCCCAGTTCTCCCAGTACCCATAGAAGGACAGGGGATAAAGGAACACCCAAGAACCACCAAAGTTGCCAAAGAGTGCGGCAACAACGAGGAGTAGGACTCCCACCATGAAGTTCCAGTAGATGAACATCACCAGCTTGGTGCTATGGAGTGGTGAGTCGAGGTGCTTGACGAGTGTGTACCATGTGAGACCCATTGCCACGAAACAGCCCCACCCAACGAAAGCAGCCATCCCGTGAAGGGTCATAAGGGTGTAGTAGAGCTGGGGTACATTTCCCAAGGCCCCAGTCTGACTGAGTCTCACAATGAACCCAAGGAGGGCAGCCACAGCGAGGATAGTTACACCTGTGAGGTAGTACCCGAGGGACATCTCCTTGGCGATATCAAGGTCGTTGTTCTGTTCCATCGCCACTTTAGCTACCTCCTACAATAACATCAGTCTTCATGTTATGGTGTCCAATTCCACAATACTCCATACAGAGGAAGGTGTAGGTACCACTCTGCTCGAAGGTGTGATAGAGGACTGCCTCATATCCCGGATTGATGTTGGTCTGCCCACGCATCACACCATCCGGAGAATATATCCCTAATCCATGAGAGAATGACTCCGCAGATACCACAAGTCTGTACTTCTGACCTCTGATGAAGAAGTTGTTCGGATCGTCGTCATATTGACCATCCCCATTCGTGTCAAACTTCCACTGGAACCCGTCTGTACCCTTGACGTAGACTGTAATAGAATCGGGCTCATCGGGTGCATGGAAATGTGTCAACTTGTCTCCATAGAAGGCGTAGGGGACGACAAAACTGGCGATAACAAGGAAGAGAAGGAATGTGGCAACACCCCAGAAGTAATACTTCTCGAAGTTTGTGACTTTAGCATGTGTGGTCTCGTCCTTCTCTCCTGTGGCATCCTTGGCCACCTTGAAGTAGAAGACCGCCCAGAACATCAACCAGATCGCTTCCATGATGATGAGGAAGAGTCTAACGAAGGTGAATACTCCCTCGTCTGCCTCAAAACCAATGAGGTACGTACCAGTAAAGTCGTACCGATTGGCAAAGTTGGAAGGTATTACGTAGGCCAGAAAAATCAGTAGCAAAGCCACTGCAAGGACTACAAATACTTTCATAAATTTCTGTACTTGTTCAAGAAACTTGATATTAATCACCCGGATTATTATTATCCAAGCTCCCAGAGGTAGTTTATAAGAGTAACCCCGAAAAAAATTTTATGTCCCAAAATAAATTAAATTATTGCCCAGTATTGAGAGAATATTCAACAATTCGAAAACAATCATGTCATGGATTGACATGTCGAAGAAAGTAATTTCCCATTATATTTACTCGTCGTATCCGATGACCAAATAGCGTCTACGTCGTCCAGCAATCACATCAATGACCTCTGTTCGATGACCTAATGTCTCGAATATTTTTATAATATTCTCAACAACTACCTTTTTGTGAACCATCAATGTACAATACTTAATTCGAAATATTGAACAATCTTCGATATACGCCCTGATAAATTCTATCCCTGTCCGACCCCCAAACAGCTCGGAGTCGGTACCCCCGAACCCACGCTTTTTCTTGGAGGTGTACCCTGGACGATCATCGGGATAGAACGGGGGGTAGGTCATTGACAGGTCGATTTCCCCTCTTAGATTCTCGGGGAGGACTCCATCCAGTATTCCTCCTGTACTCCGGTAGAAGGCGATCTGCTGGTCATTGACCTCTGAATTCTTCTGTGCGTACTCCAGTGACCGTTGGTCGATCTCGGTTGCCAGCACTCTGTACCCGCGGTTGGCAGCTAATAAGGCCAATATCGCGGAGGCTCCTGTTCCCACGTCCACCACTGTCCTCACTCCGGGTAGGCGATCCTCTATGATTCTGATGTAGGTCTGTCTTAGGCAGATCGAAGGTATGAGGTTACCCCGGGGAACCTCGATGGAGAATCCCGTCAGTCGGAACAATATTCCCCGGTTGTACTCAAGCAGAGCTGCAGGATCCCCAAGGTCTATTCTCCCATTTTTCACGTACTTTTGGAGAGGCTCCCAAGACTCCGCGGCCTGCTCGATCGTCACGCATCCTGCGGAAGCATTATACTCTACCATATCGTTCAGTTCTACACATAATTCAAGAATAATCCGATCTGATCTAGGGCAGGGAAATATACTTTATATAGCAATATGTATATAGTCTTACGAAGATGTTCAGGAAGGAGCCACTCTCTACAGCTGAATTCATTAACTCTAATCCTCGTTGCGAGCAGTTGGTGCAGTGTATCTACGGGCTGAACTATCTAGAGTTCGAGACCTTTTGCTCACTACAGCTCTTGCGGGTATCGGACATAAATGGTCTGATGGAGCACATGGATCGGTCGGATCGCACAAAGATCAACAGAGCTCTAAACAAACTTATCGATATAGGGTTGGTCACCCGAGAGAAGGTGAGCGTGGACGGTAAGTCAGGATACAAGTACATCTACCATCCTCGTTCTCTTATCGAGGTGAAGGCAGAGCTGAAGGAAAAGGTGGACAACTGGTATCAAGAGGTTGTCAAGGAGATTGACAATCTTGTCCTCCACTTCGTCGAGAAAGTACAAATGCAGAATAAAACTGAGAATAAAGCCAAGGTGCCCCTATAGAGTTATCCCAATCCTTTAATTCGGTCAGACGAACTCAGAGTATGATGTTTGGTTCTAAAGTACCGAGCAGGACTCCAGAGGAGATTCTCCCAGAATTCAGCAGCGGAAAAATCACGATTATTGACGTCAGGGAAGCAAGGGAAATTGACGCAGCGAAGGTCGAAGGATCGATCTTCATCCGGATGAATGACATTCCTTACAATATGGATAAGATCCCGAAGGACAGACCCGTGGGTATTCTCTGCAGGTCGGGGAATAGGTCAGCAAATGTGACCCGTTACCTCAGGGAGAATGGCTTTGACAATGTCTTCAATATAGCCGGGGGTATTAAGAGGTGGGCCGTAAAACTTGACCCCTCACTCAATCCCATCTAGGATCTACTTTATTCCGGTGAAAGGGAGCGCACAGGTAGTTCCAGGGATAGAGGCCTCCTCGTAGATAACGGACATACCGTCCTCGTCAACATTTGGGTGATGACCTCTCCACTTCTGGAGAAAAGAACCTTCCCCTTTGAAGATACTGTACCTCCGCAACCTCTGGTAAGGTTGGTGGATGATGATCCTCTTCAGGAATGACAACAGTGACATGATAGTTCATGTACAGCTTCACATGTCTTAAGCATTGGCATCATTGAGAACCATAACAACCGAGTCGAGTTTCTCCATCCTATTCCGGCTGATCCGGTAGTTTAGGAACTGGTCGTGATCGGGGGTGAAGCCTTTGTGGTAGGAGTATCCGAAGTTCTCGAAACCGACCTTCTCGTAGACATGCTGTGCCCTCTTGTTGGTGTGATGGGTCTCCAGCCACACACCAGAGGCTGTGGTTTTACTGGCTATAGCTGCCAAGATCATCTGTGTAAACTTGGTGCCAAGCCCCCTTTCGAGGAGGTTGGGGTGAACGACAATGCCGAAGATGATATCTTCACCATGGATCGGTATGGTGAGGCTTATCCTGCAGATGAGCTCTGAGGTTCTCCAGTTGTCCGAGGTCCTCTCACCCGCAAACCACAGTTTTCTCCCACCGGTGTTGTCCTTGAACCAACGGTTCTTCTGCACGATATTGGTGGGGAAGAAGTTCGCCCACTGCATGTCCAAGGTGTTGAACTTCGGCCACCTTGACAGCTCGTCCATGTGGTCCCTTCTTAGGGGCGTGAGACGAAGTCTCTGTGATCTGTGGTAGATGGTGGTGACCCTCAGATCTCCGTAATCTAGCATCTTTCCCACTCAAGTGCCTATTCTCTCGTTTTAAGCCTTACGAGTCTTGGTCAAATAAAGCTAGGGTAGGTCGATCTTGAGCGTGTAGATGTCCAGTTGCTCGTGCATTGAGATGCCCTCTAGAAGATTGACTAGGGCCTCAATAACCTCCTCAGGAGGATGAGGTGTCCAGTCTATCCCTGTGAGGTGGTAGAAGTCTGGAGTGCCAATGAAGACATGGTTGTCCCGTTCATCCAACGAGATCTTCTCTGCCTCGAAGAGCAGGGAGAGGATGTCTTTATTGAACTTGATCCTGAGGACCACGATGTCAGTCCTCAGGCCGTTGACCATCTTCCCCACTGCGCTGAAGGGGGTCCACCAGTGCACGTCACGGTAGTATGAGCTTCCCGCGATGATTATCGTCTGGTTGAGGTACTGGCGAGTGGTCTCTGGTGTGCGGTAGATAAGGTTCTCCAGCGACGTACCTGATACTGCCAGCTCACGCCCCAACCAGTCCTTCACTGGTTTGAACTCCATCCGCATGAGGTTCGAAGGACTGGGTAACTCTATTCCCATCAATTCCTCCAGCCGTGCGTAATCCCCAATGTTCCCTCCGCTCGGAACCTCCAGTATGACCTCGAGCCTCTCTAGTCGGGAGAGGTAGGGATTGCCAATGAACACACCTATGCTCTCCAAGGAAGCTCGCTGGAGTAATGTCCTTGCTGCCTCCTTGAGTGACGGATCTATGTCCTCCCTCTCTAGCACTTGGAGCAGAATTCGCTCACCCTCTTCCTTCTGCCCGTCATTGAGGAGGGCCTCAGCGTCGAAGTAGTGAAGGTAGGGTCTTACGTCAGAGGACGCAGCGCTGATCCAGCGGTTGAGGAAATAGCGCGGTGACAGCTGCTCTGCCCACCGAGAAGCCCTGTAGAAGACTTCAATGAACCTCGATGGTCTCGCCTCCATCCACGACTGCGGGGGGATCAACTTACTCCACTGGATAACGATGGAGTGTGCTTGGACGATAGTCGTCTGCACGAGATCTGCGTCGTTCTCGTACAGTGCCTCCCTGTGCCAGAACATACCGTTGAAGTGTTGGAAGTACTCACGGATTATCGCCCCGTAGAACAGCGGATCGTCCCTTGGTGCCATCTCTGCCATGATGATCAGCATCCTCCCCAACACCTGTAGTGCCTCCACCGCGAGGTCTGAGAGATGCTCCCTCGATGATGCAATCTCTGCCTGCAGGAGTATCGACTGCACAAAGGCCAGCTTGTCCAATCGGGGTACTTTGTGGCTCCTGTCCTCGGAACCAAGGTAGAAGCTCTTTCCACCTCCCTTCAGGATAAGCTCTGTGATGTCTGGCTTCATCAGGTCCCAGAGGTGCAGAACCGCCGTGTTTAGCTTCTCTCTCTGCCACTCCTTTCCCTCCATGGCGTCGACAAGGGCTAGCTCCGCGGCCGTTTCGAGATCTGTGAACGCCCTGACGAGTTCCTCTGACTCTCTGTACTCTTTCAGGTTCTCACCTAAGGTCTTCGGATCTGGGAGAATAGACCTCGCCTCCTCCAACCAGCCCCCTCGGATAAGTTGCATGGCAAGTCTCTGTGCAGTGATGACCTTCAACCTGTCGGAGTCCAATCTCTGTGCGAGCTCATAGCCCAGATCGAGGTACGTCTGCGCCTCTGTCCATGAATGCTCAGAGCTCATGAAGTTGAGCTTCTCCTGTCCGATGGCACTGAGCGATGCAGCAAGATCCTTTAGGGGAAGCTGTTCGAGTCCCAGCCCTTGGAGAAACTCGATGGACGCAGGTGTCCTTCGGACGATCTCGTCGACGAGATTCATCCTGTTCCTCTTCCGGGTTCTTAGTGTCTCATCCTCCGACCTTGTCCTTGGGAGAGGCACTGGTATAAAGCATCTTGTGCAATACGCTGGTTGCTCGGAAGACGGTTCAGTTCCACACGATAGGCAACTCATCTAATCTTACACTGTCATGTCTGTACAAAAGCGATGCGATGGTTTTGCTCATTCACTAAGTGGTCTTGTATCGGGTTGAAGTAATAAATCTTGGAATAAGAAAAAGAATCAAATTATCTCCAACAATTACTCTAAAAATATCAGTATCTATCTTTTCTATAATGGATAATGGGTGATATAAGAAATAAAAATGCTATAATCGAATAATTTCATACATCTAGGAAAATACATAATATTTCAATAATTTATCCAGACAATTATTTTTAATTAAACTGATACTATTATCGGAATTATATTTATGAAAATATTAGAGAATATGCTGTATAAAATCGCTTAATTATATTCGAAAAATTGGACTAAGACGTAGTGAGGGTAGAAAATTCAAGGAAATGAGCAAATAATTATATAGCGCGGAATCCACTATAAATTGTCGAGAAATTACTCAGTATTTTGTCGTTTAGACGACAAGGATCTGAAGATCAGAGAAATTGAGTAAAACGATAGGTGAGAGGGAAGGAGAGTCATCAAAACCATGAGCGACTTGGCCGACGATGTCTGTTGGTTGGCTGGTTGTTGGGGTTTTGCGGCTTTTGGTTGCAAGCGGTGGTTTAGAAGAGCCTGATGAACTCTCCTTCTTAATATTAATTGTGCAAACTACCTTATAAAGTTAGATGTTCTTGGAACACAAGGTTGCACAGAGTACGAATTCTAGGTTTTTCCCACCTCTTGAATTTTTGCCCTACATTTTCTAGATGCAGTGTTCTGAGGTGACCTCGATGTCGTCAAGGATCTTCCTGAAGATCTGCCAGATCCTGTCCTGATCCATTATGACCTTCTGCAGACCTCCGATATCAGGAAGGATATGCCCCTGCTCCAGGGTGAAGAGGTCAATGTTGTCCATCGGCACTGGAACAATCTCCATCAACGCCAGCTCGGGACGCTCTGACCCGGTGTAATTATTAAGAATAATAACCAACCTCGCATCCTTTCCGAGATATTTCAGCACGTGGTTGATCAAATGGTTGATCTTGTCCAGCTTCTTTAAACGGTGCTCGTAGTTCACCACGAGAATGACTCTGCGGGCGATCTCGATGAATTTGGTCCATGAGGTCACGGTTGGACCGTCGATTTCGAAGAAGTTGGCGACGAAACCCTCGCAGATCTCAATACCGAACAGGTTGTCGTAGAGGATGTTCTTCCCCACTGGGGGAATCTTGGGGTTGACCGTTACCCCGGTGTACTGTGACATGATTGTCGACTTCCCAGATCCCATCACTCCTGTCACCAGAACGAATTCATCAATCCGGTTCTCGTAAGGTACTTCCTTCTTCTCGTGGTCAATGTAGTTGATTATGTGGAGATTTCCGTCGATGATCTTGTTGAAGACCAATTTCTTCAGCCGGGGAAGACCTGTGAGCAACCTTTGATCTAACTCATTGAAACGGTTCAGAGCAATCTCCAGTATCTCCAGTCTTTGTAGGTTCTCCACGTATTCGAAGTTGAACCCTGTCAGCTTGTTGGAGTTCAGGATCAGCTCTCTGAGGTTGACGTTGCATTCGAAGATACTAAGGGGCAGCTCTTCTATGTCGTTGGAGTAGATCCAGAGGTACTCCAGCTGTGAGTTGTTCTTGAAGATTTCCTCTGGGAGGGTCCTGAGCCTATTCTCCCCGATATCGAGTATTCGGAGTTTGGGAAGGTCGGCAAAGATATCCCTAGGTAGTTCCTTTATCTGGTTACCGTAGAGTCCTAAGTACTCAAGATTGTGAAAACCGTCGAAGGTACCAGGGGGTATCTCAACAAGATCCTTGCAACCGAGATCAAGCCAGATGAGCATATCTCCTGCAAGACGGGTGTTCGAGCTTTCGAGGATTATCTCCCTGAAGTCGTTCAGAGCGAGTTTCCTGATGAGCTTCTCTAACCTCTCCGCGTCTTGCACAATACAATGATATGGGAAAGGGTTCTTAAAAACTCCCTCAGATTCAGATGGAATTTCTCTACATCTGTTTTATGATTTCGAGTGCCTTTCTCGCCGCATTGCGGTGAGCTGATTTTTTATCACCAAATTTGTCGGAGATGCTCGTAATCATCTTGCCCTTGTACATGAAGTTCAGCTCACAGATGAAAAGTGGTTGGTGGTCAGAACCTCCTGCCCTATATGTCGTGTCAAAGTTGGGGAGCTCTGAATCCTTGTCCCCCTCGGAGATCACCGCTTGGACCTTCTCGAGAAGTAGCTTCTTGGGGTTGTCGTCGAAGTAGTTCTCCTGTGCAATGATGAGGATGAGTTTCATGGCAACGTGACTCGAATCCTCGAAGCCGTTCTTCTGGAAGCAGGCACCAACGAGTGCCTCGATCGCCTCCTTGATGTCGTTGTCAGAAGCACCGTTGAGGATCTCCTTCAGACCAAGGTGCTCTGCTAACTTCAAGAACGTCCGGCGGTTGGTCGTTGCACTCCTCAGTTCTGTAAGCTTACCCTGATCGAGATTGCGGAAGTTCGGGTACTTCCCCATTAGGAACTCCAGTAGTACTAGGTCAATCACGAGGTCACCGAAAAGGGCCAGGGCCTTGAACTCATTCTTACCTCCGAGTGACTTGGGTTTGAGCGCGAGCTCGAGGATCTCATCGTCCAGCTTAAACCACTCACCAATCTCTTTCCTGTTCATACTATCTGTACTCCCTGAAGAATGCCGAGAGGTCAATATTCCCACCACTCAGCACCAGTCCTACCCTCGCTCCCTCGGCTATCAGCCCCTCTTCCCGTGCCCTCATCAGTGCAGCCAGAGGTGTGGCTCCCGAGGGCTCGACAACGATCTTCATCCGCTCAAAGAGCAGTTGCATAGCGTCAATAATAAGCTCGTCGTTAACGGTTATAACTTCATCGACATATTTGCTGATAATGTCGAAGGTTCGCTGAGAAAGTGATGTCCTGAGCCCATCTGCCACTGTTCTCGGATTGGCCTGCGGTAGAGGTCTCCCCTCCCTCAGTGACAGGTAGGCGTCATCCGCACCAGAGGGCTCTGCTCCATATACCCATCTGACTTTTCCACTGAGCTTAGCATAAGCAGATGACCCTGAGAGCAGACCACCGCCACCGACGGGGGTGATGAGTACATCCAGTGGGACATCCTCTAGTAGCTCCTTAGCTACAGTTCCTGCACCGCGAATGACATCGTCGTTGTCGTAGGGATGAATCAGCGTCAGCCCTCTCTCCTCGACAAGTGCATTGCAGGTCTCCTCCCTCGCTCGTTGCGTTGGCTCACAGAGAACGACCTCTGCTCCATATCCCTCCGTTGCCTTACGCTTCACCACCGGTGCGTTACTGGGCATCACGATGACTGCTCTAATCCCGAGATTGCGGGCTGCAAGAGCAAGTGCCTGTGCATGGTTCCCCGAAGAGTGCGTCACGACCCCCCTTTCCCTACTTGCCTCGTCAAGCTGCAGTAGCGCGTTGCATGCTCCCCTGTACTTGAACGCCCCCATCTTCTGGAAGTTCTCGCACTTGAAGAAGACAGAGCACCCGAGCATCAAGTCCACCGTCGATGAAGTCATCACCGGTGTCCGATTGATCATCGGGGAGATACGCTGGTGAGCATGTTCGATCTCTTCGAGTAGGTGTCCCATAGACACGGTTGAGCAGTACTCTTAGAAAAGAATTCGATAGGACTAGGTAAGAAATTGCAAATTCCTCTTTTGACCCATGACAATTGATTTATTCAGTCTATCATTCCGAGAGCCATGAAGGTTCTTGTAGGCAACGACGACGGATTCCAGAGCACGGGAATTGACGCTCTTGCAAGGGCTGCTCTTGGTCTCGGGGAGGTCAAGATCATCGCCCCTGAGAAACAACAGACGGCCACATCCAAGGGTTTGACCTTCCAGCGCCCGTTGCGTATTCACAAGGAGAAGAGTAGTTCGGGACTTGATGTGATGGCATACAACGGTCTCCCTGCTGATGCCATCGCAATCTACCAGCATCTGGAGGACGGTCATCCCGATGTCGTGGTCTCCGGGATCAACGGAGGTGAGAACACCTCTATCCACAGTATCCTCACCTCTGGGACATGCGCCGTTGCCATGGAGGCAGGGTTGAGAAACATTCCGTCGTTTGCCTTCTCAATGGACGTCCCCGAGGAGTTCTTCTTCTCCAAGAAGCTCCCGTTCGATCTTGACAGGGCAGCCAACCTCGCAATAGACATCGTAAGGGTCTACCTTGGCGCATCACAGCAGTTCTGGGATAGGACGCTCTTCGTCAACGTCAACTTCCCCCACGACCTTGACGACAGCTCCAAGATCGAGGTTGTGGATCTAGAGACTCACAAATACAAGAACTATCTCTACGAACGTGAGGACCCTAAAGGAGAGAAATACTACTGGTTATGGGGAACGAAACGCGAGCATCTCGACCAGGATAAGGACAGCTACAAGGTCATCTTTGAGAACACAATAACCATTACCCCCGTCATGCTCAAGTCCCCCGTAGAATTGATTGACGAAGCGGTTCAACTGCTCGCTGATTCGGACTTATCTTCCTAGTGATCACTGCTGGTATGGTTTGGCGTATACACGGATCTCAACACCACATTGGATCAAGGATCATTTTTCCAGAACCAAGACCATTACCTGCTTGAGGTCGTTGAATGTGAATGGTTTCTGGAGGAAGGATATGTTCCTCCCGCTCGGGAACTCAGAGGACTCAATATTCTGGTACCCGGATATGAGGATGGTCGGAACCTCGATTCCCCGATCTCTTAGCCTCTTCACTAGCTCTGTTCCACTTATTCCCTCCATGATCACGTCTGTGATCAGAAGACCTGCTTGACTCAAACCTTGGTGTTCGAGGACCTCTTCCGGAGAGTGGTAGCTCTCCACAACATACCCTCTTGATCTCAGGTAGGTACTGAGTGTCTCCCGGATCTCGTCATCGTCGTCAATAATTATGATCTTCCCGTCGATATCTGGCCACTCGTTCTCGGTATAGACGGAGGAAGTTGATACCTGTTCGTCAGACACGGGGATGTAGAGCGTAAAGGTTGTTCCCACCGAGACGGTACTAGTGACCTCAATGGCACCTCCAACCGCTTCAAGGAGAGACTTCACAGAGGCCAGACCGAGTCCACTCCCTTCCTTCTTGGTGGTGTAGAACGGGACAAAAATATCTTGCAGGTTCTTCTGTGGAATGCCAACTCCGGAGTCCTCTATCTCGATGACCACGTACTTCCCGTTGAGTGTGCTCCTCCTGACCTTCTCAACCCTTGTTCTTATGTGGATCTGACCTCCATCGGCCATGGCCTCTTGGGCGTTTTTGACAAGGTTGAGGAGTATATTGCTCAGCTGCTTGCTGTTCATCCTGACATTGGCCCCTGAGTTGAGATCGGGTACAATCGTCCAGCGTCTGCGGAGTATTCTATTCTGTATAAGGGTGAAGGATGCTATCATCTTGTCGATACTGAAGGTGGTCACTTCTCCTGGATGGCGACGAGTTAATCTTAGGAGCTCCGAGGTCAACTGCAGACCATTCTCTACCCTACTGAGTATGCTGTCAACCACCTCCTCGCTGTACTCCAGCTTAAGAAGCTCCGCGCTTCCATAAATGGCCTGCAGGGTATTGTTGAAATCGTGAGCAATGCCCCCCGTGAGCTCTCCCATCATCTGGTTCGCTCTGCTCTTGAGGAGGATTGACTGTATCTCATACTTGTCCATCTGTAATGCTCTCTCATTACTGGCAAGGATACTAATGGCCACCATGACGATGGAGAAGATTAACAAATAGGAGAAGACCTCGAGAGTCTCCCTGATCTCTATGCTGCTTGAGTAGTGTGCGATGAGTATGGTCGTCGTAACGAAGGCCGCATCAAATGAGCTATAGATAGAGACAAATCTCTTATCGAATTTGTACGCCACGAACATGAGTAACGGTAGAGTTAGCCAGTAGTAGTCAATCAGTGGATTCAAGGTCACTTGTAAGAGTGCAGTGAACTGAAGAACAGGGACGGCAAAAATTGCAGTGAAGAGGAGGTATCCATCGTTGTTGTACGGTCTGATAGAGTCGATAACAAATTGAGTGAAATCCCACAGGGTGAAATTCCTTGTCGTCTGCACAAAGGTGATAAGCATTGGTGAGACGAGAACGACATTCGAGAGGTCAATAAGCATAGAGAGAAAGATATGGGTTTCGATGTTCTGTATCATGAACTCTTGAAGGAGGAAAAAGCTGGTGATCTCTAAGGACAGGAGGATGAACGTTGCCTGCGTGCTGTACTTAAGCCACTCTTTGAACCTGCTGAAGCTTAGATCAACTCTCCAGAACGATCGAAACACCCCTTGAAGTAGCAACCCCATGATACCGAAGGTCAGGCTGGTCACAGCGGCATCAATTGGTGGAATCTGATGGAGAAGGTAGAGGAATTGGATGGGGATGTAGATAAAGAAACTCTCTCTGCCTTTGACGTAGGCGAAGACAAGAGCCAATGCGAAGATCACGTTCCCTACGTGTCCTACAAATGTGTCAATGGCGTACTGGAAGGCAGAAGCCAGCGCGAAAGTGAGAAGGAGAAACATATAGAAGTTAAGCGTTCTCTTCCTCTCTCTGTTCATTAGGTACAGAGGCGTCTCTCCATATATGAACATTTACTGTGGGCAACTCCTCTTTTCTCAATCACTCTGCAAATGCTTAAATCAACAGGGACATGGCTTGGGATGTGAGAATAGTAGTGACCAGCACGAACCCCACGAAGGTGGAGGCAACCAGAATAGCGGCTGAGGAAGTTCTCGGGACTGAGGTGGAGATTGAGACTGTCGAGGTGGTGTCGGGTGTATCCGAGATGCCGATGTCCAAGGAGGAGTGCCGTAGAGGTGCAAGAGTCCGTGTAGAGAATGGACTGAGGTTGTTTCCAGGATCAATCACCGTGGGGCACGAAGGCGGTGTTGTAGAGGTGCATGGTGACTGGTATCTCTTTGGAGCTACATATGCCTCTGATGGTCGACGACATTCATGGGGAGGGGAGACACTGGTCTACATGCCGATGGAGATCGTTGAGAGGCTGAAGGGGGGGCTTGTCGAGCTGGGAGACGTGATAGACGAGCTGACCCGCGAGAGCGGGACCAAGCGCCGGGGTGGTGCAATTGCCTATCTGTCGAAAAACCGGATCACCCGACAGGAGCTCTTCGTCCTGCCAGCCAAGCAGGCACTGGTACGCTGGCTGATCTGACGTATTTATCAACTGTGTGGGCAAGCACTATCTATGTTCGGAAAAATCATCGAGATCGTGCTGTACGTGAAGGACATGCAGGCGATGGTCGAGTTCTACAGGGACGTCATTGGGCTGGAGGTCAAATACCCCCAAGCCGACGACTACAGCCATGAGTCCTGGGTCACTCTCTCCACGGGCGAGTGTACACTCAGCCTACACAGTGGCGGAGAGGGGAGTAAGGTCGAGAACTGCCCGGTCTTCACGTTCAGCACCAAGGACATCCACGGGGCCAAGAGCCACCTCGCGGAGAAGGGGAGGGCGACATCTGCAATCGTAGAGATTGCACCCGGTGTTTACGTCTTCCACTGCTGGGACATCGAGGAGAACCATTTCGCCGTCAAGCAGGTATCTGATCAGGTCCTGGAGTGAGCCTTGCACAGGCTATTGAGTGTGCAGTCCACATCCTTGATAAGATCGATTCTGGGACGTCCTCGTCAGACATTGTTAAATCACGTATCATGAACCATGCAATTCTACAGTAAAGAAAAAGACTCCTCTCTTCTGGATTCGTAAACTATCTGTACTTGGAGAGAAGACCAGAACTCTTTTCCACGATCTTGGAGAAATCAGTAGCCATCTCACTGAGCTGTGAGATATTGGAGCTGATCTCTTCCATTGTCGCCACAACCTCCTGGGCGGAGGCAGCAGTCTCCTCCGAGACCACTGACACGTTCTCAATATCCGCGGAGAGCTGGGAGACATAGCTCTCCAGCTGCTCGGCGATGGTGGCGGTGGTGTCCCTTATGACATTGATCGACTCGTTCGTAGATTCCGAGAGGGACCTGATGTTCGCTGCGACGATGGAGAAACCCCTGCCATAATCACCTGCCCTTGAAGCCTCTATACCCGCGTTAAGGGCGAGGATGTTCGTCTTGAGGGCTATGTCCTGTATGACCTTGGTGTTCTCGAAGACCTGACCTACAATCCGATTCACCACCTCCGAAAGCTCCTGCTGACGGCGATAGATGGTCTCGAGGATATCCGTCTGCTCGGAGGCTCCTTGGGCCATGTTCTGCGTCGATGCCGTGATCTCCTCAACCGATGCACTGATCTCCTCCACATTGGCCCCCAATGTCTCCATGTTCGTAGAAGTCGTCTCCGCGTTCCGTGCCAGCGTCTGCACCAGCGAGCTCAACTCGTCGAGGATGTCGTTCACCGCTACGGCACTTGGAGATAGGAGGTTGTCCTTCAGGATATTCTCCTCGGTGATCCGGGCATCAAGGTTACCTCTCTTCACCTCTGCATTCACCCGCTGAATTGCACGGGACAATGGGGAGATGGTGTCAAATACGGCGAAGATGGTGCTAACTGCCATTATGGTGTTCATTGCAGCGAGTATAGCAAACGCAGGTAGGTCATTGGAAACTGGGAATAAGCTACCCTCGTTGGGCACAAGCATCGCTGCCTGCGTCGTCCCCAATAACGTGATTAGGGTCAGATGAATAAGGAGCTTGGATCTGATATCTGCAATCCCCATCCTCGATATGATAGTCACATCAACTGGGATGACAACAGCTAGAAACCTTATCATCATTGTAGATGCGGTGTTGAAATCTGTGAGTCCCGCAATACCTAATGAAGTGAGGTAAATGATGAATACAATCTGCAGGGGGATCAACGCTTCAATTAGATAATAGAACGGTATATTTTTTTGACCAATCCTCATTTTATGCAGTTATGTATCTTTAATCAAATTTAAACTTTGTTCAAAACTATCCGTTGCTATAGCAAAATTTCCGAAATTCGGATTTTATCTTCTGTAGCTCTTCTCCTGATAAGTCTAGCAGCTCACGTCTATACGGTTTTATGATAAAGTGTGCAATTGTCCCAGTCTTACGAATACCTGCTCGTCGGCCGAATCCAGATGACGTCATCAATAATGAATGTTAGCTTCTCAGGACTTATCCTTGTATTCCTCAGCCGCGGGTCTCTTTTTCCAACGACCCTTTGGTAGTAAGCTGACGGGTAATCTTCGCTCATACGTGCAGAGTCAACAGCACATATTGACCGTGGTCCTGCAAATTTACCGCTCCCAAAAGGGTTTTCAACGAGGAAGGTCAGGTAGATCTGTGAATTTCGGAGTACAGATAGAGCCGCAGTTCGGATACGACTTCCAGCAGATCTTTGATATCTGCAACGCCGCCGAGCAGAGCGACTTCAGCACCGCATGGTTCTCGGATCACTTCATGATGACCAAGGACTCCACTGACCTCATCTCCTATGAGTGCTTCTCCGCCATGATGGCGGCCGCCTCCAAGACGACAACCCTCAGGTTGGGATCACTTGTCTTTTGCAACTCCTACAGGCATCCTGCGGTTCTCGCTAAGCAGATCGCCAGCCTCGATCACTTCTCAGGGGGGCGGGTGGAATTCGGCTACGGCGCAGGATGGAAAGAGATCGAGTACAACGCCTACGGTATCCCCTTCCCCTCTGCGGGTACAAGGATCGCACAGCTAGCTGAGGGCATCAATGTCATCCGCAAACTCTGGACGGAGGAACGGGTGAATTACAGTGGGAAGTACTACCAGCTGAACGACGCCATATCCTTCCCCAAGCCACTGCAGGATCCGCACCCTCCGATATGGGTGGGCACCATGGAGGCCAAGCCCAAGATGCTCAGGCTTGCCGCGGAGTACGCCGATGGGATCAACATCGCATGGTCGTTTGCTCCCGATGTCTACCAGGAAAAGCTGCAGAGGATCGATGAGTTCTGCGACCGGATCGACCGGGATCCCTCGACGCTGCGGAAGAGCTACGGTGTGTGGACGAGGATCTACAGGGACGAGCAGGAGAAGAAGCGGGCGTGGGAAGAGATATGTGATCGCAGGGGCTTCAGCATGGAACAGCTTGAGCAGAGGATGGCCGGGGCGCTGCATGGGACGACGGATGAAATTGTGGAGAAGCTACGGGCATACGCGGAGCTCGGAATAACCGACTTCATCTTCATGTTTCCCAAGGGCGAGGAGGTCTCCTCCATGAGGACGTTCAGTGAGTCTGTAATCCCCAAGCTTCAATAGAGCATGAACTCCGGATTCGTCTTACTTTACCCTTGACTGAGATTTGATGCTCGTGGATTCTTACCCTCTGTCCCTTTTGGCGCCAATCGGGGTGGTAGGTGTCAATACTGAACTGCTCTCTTGCAATCTCAGTCCGTGTAGTATCATCTACTTCGATATTTGGACAGTTGTGCAACATGTACGAAGAAAGTATATTGAACCTCCGGAATTTGCCTCTTCACATGCTGTAAGGCTGAATATAGGGTCTTTTCGGAGTTCGGCTATTAGTGTGGTATGCGATCGATGGGGTGTGTCGTCCAGATACCATTTGGTCTCAGAGGATTCCCAATGTTGTCACAATCGTCCTAAATATGCTCTGCTCTCCCGTACCTCTATTCTGTCTCTAATTTCTCCTGTGCCTATCCATTTTCCGCAGTCTTCTGTAGGTGTCTTCTCTCCTATTGACTAGGCGGAATTATGCTTATCTCTTCCAATCCTCCGTCTACAGCCTCTGTACGGTGACTGTCGCGTCGGTGTCATGTCGATGTCATGACTGTCGCGTCATTGTCATGTCCTGTTTATGGAATGTCATGTCATTGTCATCTCATATGTGTGGTTCTGTCATCATTGTGTCATGACATAATTTGCTGAAATTAATTTTCAATGATCCAAGGTGCACTGTATTGGTAAATTTGTGACGCGACAGTATGTCATGACATAGGTAAACTTTATATCACAAACGAGCAGGTTTGTCGTGGCCAGAAAGCACAGCAAGTCGATCAGCTTCTACCTCTCGGACGAGGACTATGACGCCATTAAGGACGCAGCTGCCCGGCGGCAAATGACCCTCAAGGACTACCTGATCACAGCTCACAGGACGCTCGAAGGGACCTCTGAGACTGGCTCCATTGAGCAGAAACTCGACGCAATCCTCGACATCCTCCAAAGCACCTCCCGGTTCCCCGTGACCGTGCAACATAATCAGTTCGAACCCGATAGATTCCAAGAATTCCTCGATGGACTGAGGACCGAGCGACAGAGGAGAAACTCCAGGACAATCTACGAACTCGTCAAGGAGTCTCAGGGAAGTGGGATTTCACTCATGCAGGCAAGGCAGAAGACATCCTCAACGGCAAAGAAGAACCTCGACGCGATGGTGCAGGCGGGGATACTCGTCAATAGGGGTAAGCGATACTACCTACCCTGAGACGTGGCGGGGTGACCTTGTCACGACCGTCAGCCGTATAAACATCAGCAGCGACTTCGGTCTATGTCGGAATACCCTGAACCAATAAATGGCGGTGAGAACGCCCCTGCAGGATCATTCCTGCCTGTGATCATGGCGGTGTTCATCGACCTTCTCGGCTTTGGTATCATACTTCCTGTACTGCCCTATCTGGTGGAGCAGTTCCCTGAATCGGAGCAGGCAATCAGACTCGGGTGGATTATCTCCGCATATTCCATCGCACAGTTCATATTCTCTCCTATTTGGGGAAGAATATCGGATAGAATCGGTAGACGGCCAGTCATCCTCATCGGTGTAGGAGGATCAGTTCTTGCCTTCCTGAGCTTCGGGCTCACCTCGGACTACTCGCTCATCGTGGCGTCCAGAGCCATCGCAGGATTCTTCACTGCAGCCACTCTTCCCACCGCCAGAGCGTATATCGCAGATGTCACTCCACCCGAGAAACGGGCCAAAAGATTCGGGCTCCTTGGTGCAGCTTTCGGGCTGGGATTCACCCTCGGACCTGCAATAGGTGGGCTCTTCGCATCAATACCTGGAGAGGTGGCGGTCCACTTCTACCCCTCGGTCTTCGCAGCTTTTCTCTCACTTGTGAATCTCTACATAGCATTCAGAAACCTACCTGAGACTCTTCAGAAAGGCGAAAGAGTACCTCGTGGATCTGTCGTTCAATCAATACAGCGATTCTTCGGATTCTTCGCTTTTCCGGGCGTCTTCGCCCTGATCCTAATCTTCGGGATCAACACCTATACCTTCTCGGGGTTCGAAGCGGTGTTCAGTCTCTACATTAAGGAGGTCATCATACCTGGTGCAGAACCATATGTCCTCGGACTGTTCTTTCTCTATGTAGGTGTGTGGGGAATCATCGTCCAAGGTGGACTCATCGGAAGAATTGTCGACAAACTTGGCGAGGAGAAGACCATCCTCCTCGGGTTACTTGTCGTCGCACTCGGCTTCGTCACTTCGTCAAGAATGACCTCGAACCCTTGGCTCTTCGGGCTCGCCTTGGCTCCTCTGGCGATTGGAATTGGGCTCATCAACCCTCCTCTGAACTCAGCCCTGTCCCGGAGAATCCCCAAAGATATGCAGGGTGGCGGGCTTGGAATAAACTCCAGTGTCGGATCTCTCGGAAGGATCCTTGGACCGTTGGGTGCGGGATACATCGTCGACAGCCTCGGATTCGGACTGGCATTCGATCTCGCAGCTCTTGTCGTTCTTGGTATTCTGCTCTTCGCGGTATTCTCCATCAAGCCCTCGCAGGTTGCAGAGTAGCACCGACAGGCACTTTAAGACATTTCTTCACTTTCCATCGTGGACGTAAAACCCTCTCCTGAAAAATTCCACAGCATGCTGTTTGGATGGTGGAGACAGAACCGTCGGGACTTCCCGTGGAGAAAGACCACTGATCCCTATCGCATTATGGTCTCCGAGTTCATGCTCCAACAGACACAGGTGAGCAGAGTTGTCCCTAAATACCTCTCATTCCTCGATAAATTCCCATCTGTGGAGGCTCTGGCATCTTCAGAACTCAAGGATGTACTTGCTGAATGGATCGGTTTGGGGTACAACAGGAGAGCAAAATGGCTAAGGGAAGCAGCCCAGCAAATTGTTGAAATCGGTGAATTTCCTCAATCACCTGAGGAGCTAATGTGTCTGAAGGGTATAGGTCCATACACATCTAGATCTATTCTTATCTTTGCGTTCAACAGTGATTTCGCAGCTGTAGACACCAACGTTCGCAATGTCTTCCTCATGCATGGATTCATCGAAAGTGATTGGCCATTGAGCCGCGTTCAGAGTGTTGCAGATCAACTGCTCCCGCTCGGAAGGTCGAGGGATTACCACAACGCACTCATGGACTATGGCTCGGCTCACCGGACACGGAGACGTTCAGCAAAACCATCCGATAAGCCATTCGAACTAACTGATCGATACTATCGCGGAGCAATCCTCCGTCATTTGCTCAATGGTTCAATGAATGCAGTTGAGCTTGCCGGGGTCATTGGAGTTAGTGAGGGAAAATTGACCAAGTTGATCGACGATTTGATTGATGAGGGATTCATTTTACGTAACGACAATATGTATGGACTTGCTTGATTGACATTCTAGTGGAGGAGAATCTTCTCGATGATGTGGGCGAGGTGTCTGGGGTAGATCTTGAAGTTTATATATTATGGGTGAAATTGTGGGAAATATTTGAAAAGGAAGGTTCTATTATCTTTATAATGGATTTCAGCTACCTAATCGGTGGAGTTTCTGATTAATTCGTATGTATTACTATTTATTTTGACAATATATTAAAAATATGAAATTAATCCAATATAATTCTCATTTTATAATTAATATTCGGTATAATTTCTATAATATGCTAAACATATTATCAAAATAAATTATAATATAATATATATCTAACGAAATATCTCCATTTTGATCGATGTAATAAGCTCACTACCCTCAATTATCTGAAATTATATGTTATTTTAGCTCTAATTCTTTTAATGAATGAATAATCTCTATTATAATTACAATTTATTGTAAATTATATTGGATATACATACTGAATCTATACAAAATTATTTCAGAACTAACCTGTAAGTAATTATCCATATCATGTTTGTAAATGTAATTATTAGTTATTATAATGCTATTAATAAGATTATTATTGTAATTAATGACTAAATAATAAATTAAATATCTAAATTAATATTTTGCATCTTCAAATTATGTATCTGCTTATTACACTACATTGAACAAAAATAATGCTAAATACCTATAATATAATTTTAAAAAATCGTACTTATAATTCACTTATTTTTAGGATAGCTTTATCATAGCTAATGGTAAACCTATATGTATTAACGTTAGGGCGGAGCCTTTAAAAAAATTAATTAAAAATCTGATTGGTGTATTAGAATTACTCATTATAAAACGTTAGAAAGAAGATAATCTCATATTATGAATAAATCAATTAATTGTCTTGAATATTATGAAAATTTTGAATATACCAGTATTTTCTGAATAATAAAAGATAATAAATATTAATTATTAGAATAATCAATTCAGAAGGTTTCGATCTAAATCTGAGTTCCACAATTTCCACAGAACTTGTCGGTCACTTCATTCGGATGACCGCAGCTAGGGCAGTTTTTCTTGCTCATGAACAGACCGCCTGAAGGTGCAGCTGGTGCTGATTCTACATACGTATCTGAGACTGGAGGGCTTGAGGACGTCGAATTGGAGACTGGCTCATTTGTCAATTCCGACTGACTAGTTGTTGGACTCACTTCCTCCCCAAACCAAGCTGCTGTTTCGGGATTGGGTGTTGTCTGACTAGCTCCCACCTGCCCGTCCGAGTAATTGGGACTTTGACCAGTGTAGGTAGGTGATCTACCCATGAAGCCTCTGTTCGATCTACCTTTGAAGAGGAAGCTCAGGATCTTACCCAGCACTGCCAAGATGACGATCCCGATGACCACCATGATGATGCTGATGACCAACATGATGATGGCGATACCGTTAACACCCTTGGTAAGGGCATTTTTGTTCGGATTGTTTGGATCATAGTAGACAGTCACTGTACTTCCCACTGGATATTTGTCTATCTTGTTCTGTGCTGAGCTACGAATGCTTGAACCGGACTGTATTCCCGTTGGATCCCATCTATCTCCAGTATATGTCTTGCCATCAACTTGGAAAGAGTAGGTGATCTCAGGATAGTACGTGTAGTCACCGTCGTCCGAGTCGTACTTCTCGCGGATAGAGGTGGATGTGACGATGCCATCGGTTGCCGCCCATGAGTTACTCTGTGCACCTGCCATGATCATGAAAATCGAGACGAAGAACAGGATGATCCCGATGATCAACAGGCCGATAGCCAGTCCAATCGGGTTACTGTTCCTCCTCCTTTGTCTACCGTTTAAACTAAAACCGGAAGTCATTAATCTTCTTTTTTACCAGAGTATGTAAATCTTATTTGTAAGAAAAATTATATTGCACTCTGTCACATCGCTCTCCGTGCAGAATTTCAGCTATTCCTCCACGAAGACTATGGCGTCCCTTGGACAGATCTTGGCACACGCGGGGTCTCCCCCACAGCAGTCGCACTTGTACAGTGTGCGTCTCATCGTCGTCTTTCCGGACTTGCTGATCACGGGGCGGTCTCTCGTGGGACTGATGAAGATGGATGCTACACCGTGCATCTCCTCGCAGGCGCGTACGCACTTCATGCACGAGATGCACACATTCTTGCCCTCAGGGGCATCCGTGAGGACTATCGAGACCACGTTGTGCTCATCTAGAAGCATAGCATTGTACGGGCAGGCGGGCAGGCACGGGGGATCGTCACAGTGCCAGCAGGGCAGGACGTCCACAGCACCAGTTGGTCTACCGTTGGTGTCCTCTGGACGGTGCCTGACCTTGATGGCCGACATCTGAGGATTCTGCACCCCGAACTTGACGGTGGAGCATGCGATGGCACAGAGGTCACACAGCCCGCAGTCTCCTTGCAGGATCTTGAGCTTCCTCATGATCTCTCCTCCCTGATCATCTCTTCCAGCTCCCTGATCCGCTCGGGCTTAAGTGAGCCGTCACCGTTCCAACCCCTGACCTCGTAGTACTCGTCGAGCATCTGGTCGTAGTTCTCGCGTACTATTCGGTGTCCCTTGGCGATGCCGGCGGTTGCCTCCTCCTCCATGTACTTCCACGGGGGATAGTCGTCCTTACGGCTGACACCGCAGCGGGTATTGAACAGTCGTTCGAGGTCCCTGATGTTCCGTCCGATCTGGCGGTAGTCCTCAATTTGCAGGCCCGTGGCAGTCTCCACGAGCTCCCTGAAGTGCCCGTACTTCAGCAGGTGCGGGGAGTTGAAGCCGTGCGTCACGAACCTGCATATGCCCAACCCGTCACCGACCGCGTAGATGTCCTCGTGGGTGCTGACTATCCAGCCCTTGTCCTCGTAGGAGGTCGGTGAGGTGTTGACCCTCTTGCCATAGATCTCCTCGCTCAGCTCGTCGGGGAGGTCGAAGATCTCAAGTGTCGGTCTGCTCCTCAGGTGGTCGGCACCCCGCGAGGAGGTGGCGATACCCAGGGCGAAGGATTTAATGTAGCGGCAGTCATGTGGGTCGGACTGGGGAAGTCCTTTGACTCCTATGAAGAGTTTGTCAGCTCCTTCTGGCAACCTGTCCAGTGCTTGGTAGGAATCGGCCATGCTGTCGCCGATCCCGTTTCGGTATGCAATCTTCAGCAGCAGGTTCCGGGCGAGACCGTAGTCCCCGAACGGAAGGTCTTCATCGATCATCCCCCGCTGAGCCATGTCCATGTACCACGCCATGATCGTCCCGGTGCTGGAGGTATCGAGTCCCAGTTCGTTGCACATGTTGTTGAGCACGATGACTTGCTGAGGGTCGGACAGCCCGATGTTGGAGCCCATCATGACGAGGGTAGAGTACTCGGGTCCCTCACCTCCCTGCTTGTTAGCGTGCCTGCAGTGCACCATGCACGCTGCGCAGGCCATTGCTCCTTTGCTGAACTTGTGGAACTCCTCCGCCCGGAGGCTGTCGTCGAACTGGGTCTTGTTCGAGTTGAGCGTGCGGATGGCCCCCAGGGTGTTGCTGGGCATGTACAGCAACGGAGTTCCTAACTTCCTGAGCGTCTGCACGACCTTGGAGCCGTTGAGGTAGTCCTTCAGCCCGATCACTGCTTGCAGGAATTCCTGTGGTTTGTGCAGCTGGAGCGACCCCGTGTTCCGGGCGACGACCGCCTTGAGCCTCTTTGCCCCCATCAGGCCTCCCATCCCTCCTCTTGACGCTGAGTTCTTCTTCCGTGTGATCACGCACGCCATCCTGACCTGGTTCTCCCCTGCTGGTCCGATGACCGCAGCCTCGTGATTTGTCCCTAAGTCGTCCCAGATCGTCTGCTGTGTGGCCTGAGTGTCCATTCCCCACAGGTGCGAGGCATCCCTGATCTCGGCCTTTCCGTCGTCGAGGTAGATGTAGCAGGGCTCTTTGCTTTCCCCTGTGATGATCAACCGGTCAAAGCCCGCGTACTTCATCGCGGGACCGAAGAATCCCCCTGCGTTGGAGTCCCCCAGTATTCCCGTCTCCGGGGACAGGGCGGTGACGTTGAATCGTGCAGCGTTGGGCGCAGAGGTTCCGGTGAGCAACCCCACCCCGAAGATCAGCGGATTTCTTGGGTCGAATGGGTCGATGTTCGGATCGGGAAGGTTCCTGACCAGCTCGAGGACATTCATACCCCGTGCTCCGAGGAAGTTCTCTATGTCTCTGAGCGGTGTCGGATAGATCTCGATCTCACCCGTGCTCAGGTTGATCTTTGCGGTCTTTCTCTGCAAATGCATTAGCGGGTTCCTCTCACGAATTTCCAAATAATTACTTCCTTTATTATCTTTTCTCAGAACTGGCGATCATACCAAGGTATCAATTTTTCTCATTCTACTCCTTATACGTTTGACCACGAGGTATTTCCGCTCCAGTGGATTGATTTCTCCTCTCTATCTACCCCAAGTGATTGAATCCTCTTCTCCACATCTCCAATGGCTTGGAACCTTTTCTCCATCCGCTCTAAGTAACTATTCCCTCAAAATAACTGTAGTAATCTCTAGGAGGGTATTCCTACAATTCTGTCTTTCACTGCTCTCCTTTCCACTACGCTCCCCACATGGTTTATCAATCCTCACGAGGTACGTACTCCGTGCAGGTCAGGGTCAAGCTACCATCGGCAATGCGTGAGAAGTTCGGTGAGCAGCGGTTACTGGAGTTGGATGCCAATGATATCCACTCATTCCTGAAGGCGGTTGAGTCCCAAGACTGGGGTTCACAGCTCGTGGAGGGTGGTCGGATCAGGTCACCTTACGCCTTGGTCATCGACGACCAACTGATCCTGCTGAAGGAGAACCCGCAACTGAATGTGCATGAAAATTCGGAGATACGCTTCCTGCTCTTTCTCACTGGTGGCTAATCTGTATCAATACGCGACCCCCTTTCTGGGAAAATGCTAAATATTCTATATCAAATACAACTTTGATGGACTCCGAGAACGAATCCGACATATTTG
The DNA here is from genome assembly GCA_027077875.1 of Candidatus Heimdallarchaeota archaeon. Classification (GTDB taxonomy): domain Archaea; phylum Asgardarchaeota; class Heimdallarchaeia; order Heimdallarchaeales; family Kariarchaeaceae; genus S139-21. The sequence continues at coordinate 23,952 of JALWRB010000326.1, read as the reverse complement.
GGATATACGATTGGAACACCCACCAGAGTTCCCATCGTCCATCCAAGATCATCATCAATGATGAGACCCTGCGTGATGGTCTGCAGAGCCCTTCCACTCGGGATCCACATATTTCTGGAAAGCTCAGGCTTGTGAGACTGATGGAGAGGCTCGGTGTGCACACCGCTGACGTGGGGTACCCGAGCTCCTCGCCCAAGATGTACTCCGATGTCAAGCAGATTTGCGAGATGATACGGGACGAGGGTCTGCGGATTCAGCCGAACTGTGCCGCTCGGACGCATGAGTACGACATCAAACCCGTGATCGAGATATCGCATGATGTGGGCATTCCCGTCGAGGTCTGTGCATTCCTAGGCACCTCGGTGATCAGGCAGTTAGTCGAGGGGTGGGACATGGAGCGGCTCGAGAATCTGGCCCGTTCTGCAGTACGCCTGTGCGTCGAGAACGACGTACCGGTGATGTTCGTCACGGAGGACACCACTCGCTCCCGCCCCGAGGACATCAAGCACATCTATCTCGCCGCGGTTCACGAGGGAGCTCAGGCAGTCTGCATCTCCGACACCGTGGGGCACGCCTCCCCAGAGGGGGCCTACGCTCTTTCCAAATTTGTCCGTGAATTCCTCGACGACGAGGGCTACAAGGATGTCCGCATCGACTGGCACGGTCACCGCGACCGCGGTCTCAGCGTATCTAACTCGCTAGCAGCCCTTCGAGGAGGCGCAGAACGCATACACGGTACGGGGTTAGGCGTGGGCGAGAGGTGCGGTAACACCCCACTCGATCAGCTACTGGTCAATCTCAAGCTCCTCGGCTGGATAGACAACGACCTCAGTAGCCTCTCGGAGTACACCCATCTGGTCAGCGAGCTGGTGGGCATCCCCATCCCGGTGAACTACCCCGTCATCGGTAAGGACGCCTTCAAGACGGCGACGGGTGTGCATGCTGCAGCACTGGTCAAGGCGCAGAAGATGGGATTGGACTGGTGCAACAACGTCTACTCGGGGGTGAACGCCGCTGACTATGGGCGCAACCAGTCGATTGAGATCGGGCCGATGTCGGGTAAGAGCAACGTGCTGCTCAAGTTGCAGTCCATGGGGCTGGAGTACAGCGACGACTGTGCAGACAAGCTGCTGGAGATGGCGAAGCGCACGGGTCAGATCCTCACGGACGAGGAGATCCGAGAAGCAGTGTGTCGCCCGGAGAGATTAGCGTACTGAATGTCTTGCTATACCTCTTTGGAGTCTCAATGATTAACTCTGGTGCAACCTTGTTTACATTCCAATTTATCCGCATTTTACACCTTGCATGACTGGATAACAGCCCTCGTTGATGAATTATTGTGTGGTAGTTAATAGACTTGAATTACCAGTTTGCATATCTTTTGACGAGGATGGTGGGGATTCTATGTACTCCGCACGTTACGTGGCTACCGATATCAGGAGTCTAGTGTTCTGTATTATGAACATTGATCCTAAAGGGGTCTCTGATCCACTCCGAGAGTCACTGTTTAATATAGAACCAAACGTGCAGAACTCTGTGGGCCGCTACTTCAACTCTATTTCAGTCAGGAACTTCAAGACCTTGAAGGATGTATCGATTGAGCTGAGGGATGTTACTGTAGTAATCGGTGATACTAATGCCGGGAAATCGAATCTCATAGAGAGTATCTCCCTGCTCGATATCTTTTGGAAGAACTGGGGGAAGCTTCGCCAGATGGTACGTATGGAGAACATGCAGAACCTGTTCACTGACGAATTCATAGACCATGGTATATCAATTGAGGTTAATGGTGGTGATATGCGGGTAGATGCTGATCTCACGTTTATCGACGGTGTGTTCAAATCACATCTACGAGTATATCAGGGAGACAACAAAATTGCTGATCGAAGGGCTGATTTCGCTATCGATGGAAGTTCGAGAGGATCTATCGCGCAGGGATTGTCGAACCCGTCAGTTGATAGAGTCAGATTCTACAAGTATAAGGATCTACACTCTTATCCGAACAACTCTCTTGCCTCTCTAGTCCATCCCTTCGGTGACAATCTATTCAGGGTGGTCTATTCCTCGAAGGGTCTTAGAGGCTTTGTCAAGTCCTTTCTTGATACTTTTAACTTCTCACTAGTATTCAGACCACAATCAAATACTTTTGAGATTCAGAAGCAAGTGGATGACATCCTTGTAAACCTTCCATACACGACACTTGGCGATACTATAAAGCAGGTTATATTCTACTCCATCGCAGTATTGAGCAATAAAGGCAAGATCATTCTGTTTGAGGAACCAGGGGGTCATACCTTCCCTTACTACACAAAGTACCTCGCGCAACTCATCGCGGACAATCCTGACAACCAGTATGTTCTCGTGACACACAGTCCATACTTTCTACGGACATTGATAGAGAAAGTTCCGAAGGAAAGAATCAATATTCTTGTTGCAAACAGGGTCGGTTTCAACACGAGTTTCCATGAGATGACGGATGATCAATTATCAGAGATTCTCGATTCAGACCCATTTTTCAATCTTCATAGGTTTTCTCATAGCCTATGAAGGTCATGGAAGCTTCACCAACGGGGTAGTCTCTATGCTTCTAATCTCTGAAGTGCCTCTCTCGCTTCCCACATGATCCCGTAGCCTAGCTCGAGGCAGCTCCGGTAGGCTGCACTGCTCTCGAAGTTACTGTTGTACAGCTCCCACGCGTGCTCGTAGTACCTCCTGAACAGCTCTGCGATAGTGGGGTACTTCTTCTCCAGTAACTGCAGGACACTGGTCCGGTTCATCTCCCAGATCTCGAATGGGTTCTCGGTCTGCGACAGTAGCCGGTTGACACTTGGTGAGACCCTCCAGTTGATCTTTCTCAACCCTGCCCACAGGTCCAGAGTTGTCCGGTCGAGAACGGAGTCTCTGAATGAGACGAGTAGTTGGTCGTTCTCCACGCCCCGTTCCCTGTCAATTTTCCGGTGCTCCTCGATGGTCAGCGGAATATCTTCCTGTGTCTCGGGGAACCTCGGGTCTCCGGTCAACACCCGGATGTTCCTCCTCATCGGTGTGTAGTATGTCCCGAGCTCGTGCATCTTGGAGATGTCGATGATCTGCGTCCTCGGGAGGTGCCAGTACTGCCCACGGGTGAATAGATCCTCGTACTCCGCTGCGATATGAAGAGCTTGGCGGACCCCCCTCCTTCCCTCCTCGAACGCTCCCTTTCTTAGATGTATGTGGATGTCGAGGTCGCTGACCTCGGGTACGTAGTCAATGGGAGTCTGGATCTCCTTCGCCGCAGATCCCTTGAGGTAGGCGTACTCCACGTGTGGTTCAAGGATCTCCGTCCAGATCCTTACCGCTCGGTCGATATCGCTCCTCAGCTGCTGCAGATCTTCAATCTGCTTGCGGACGTACATACGCCAGAATCCGCTTGGCACTTAAGAGTGGTGCGGTTCGTCCGTTCGCATATTCTCGCGGTCATTTTGGTCAGAGTTCCTCCATCAATCACGTGGTATAAATTCTTCTACCCGAAGAGTAGACCATGGCAGGTGGAAAGTTCACCATAACAATGAAACGTCTCCGCGACATGCAATTCGTCGCGAAATTTGACAAGGAACAGTTTGAGGACCTCATGCTCGACGAGCCGGAGAACGTCCCCGGTGGCAGGGATGAGTATCCCAACGCCTCCCGGATCCTCGCTGTAGCGATCACGAACTGCCTCTCGGCGTCGTTGACCTTCTGCCTCGAGAAGGCGCACAACCCCCTCGACGACCTCGAAGCGACGACGACAGTCCATATCGACCGGAACGAGAAGGGCTACTGGAGGGTGAGGAACGTCGACGTGGAGCTCACCGCAGGCTTCGACCAGCTGGACGAGAAGACGATGAAGAAGTTCGAGAAGTGCAAGGAGCGGTTCTTCAACTACTGCATAGTCTCGGCCTCCATCAAGGAGGGCATAGACATCAACGTCAAGACGACCGCGGTTCAGAAGAGCTAGCCTTTATCATAGAAATTGATTGTACTACGAGAACCTCACGTTCAAGTAGCAGCACCACGCGAAGTTGTAGAGCCTGCTGCTGAGGGTCTCGTACTTCTCACTGAAGTAGCTGTCCCAGTTGTCTGCTGACAGCAAGCTGTACACCGTCTCCACCTTCTGATCATTGGTGTACGCGATCTTCCAGTCCTTCTCCAAGAACGGGTAGTGGATGGTGAGTCCGGAGTTCAGCCCTGCCTTCTTCGCCTTGTCCACGTTACGCTTGATGTGCGTGTTCATGTCCACATGACCGGTGTTGCTGCTCGAGTCGTTGTCAAAGATCACGTAGAAGGGGATGCGGGCGTGGCTCAGGAGCTTTGTGAAGAACGGCATCGAGAACTTACCACCAGTTGAGATCAACTGGCATCCAAGCTCATCGAAGTTGAGCGGTCTGCTTATCCTCCTCTGTAGCTGGACATTGCCCACGTCGGTTGTGGGATTCTTGTTCATGTGAGTGAGCAGCAGCTTCTCAGTCGCTCCCTCGTAGAGGACCACGGACTTGGCGAAGAAGATCTCGTTGTGGGCATCCCCCATCCACTTCAGGTATCTCAGTTGCTGCTTATCGTCGTCACTGACGTCGGGGAGTTGGTAAATGGAACCGTTTCCGTCCGCCTTCCTGATCACCCTGATGGAGGAGGGGTGCTCGAGGTCGACGAAGATCGGGCTATGCGTCGAGTAAATGACCTGTCCCTTGGTGGACAGCTCCTTGATGGTCTTGAGCATGACCCTCTGCGCCTGTGGGTGTAGGTAGAGCTCGGGTTCCTCCACGAGGAACATCGGCTCATTTCCCGATCCACTGTTGTCCAGATAGTAGCGGAGCAGCGCCCAAACAATGGCCCGCTGTGCTCCGTGACCCTTAGCGCTCACCGGTGTCTTCACCCCATCGTCGAGGTAGATGGAGAAGTTCTTCAGGATCACGTCCTCCACCAACGGTACGTTGAAGTTCAGCGAGACCTCCGTCGGTAGGATCTCGTTGATGTACGAGGTGAGGCTGTTCTCGAACTCCACGAGTGGTCTTGCCCTGTTGTTCGCCTCGTGCCCAAATATCCTCTTGGTGAGATTCTCGTACTGCATCCTGAACTTCTTGTAATCTGGCTCCTCCTCGAGGTTCCTGAAGACGTTCTGCAGCATCCTTCCGAAGAAGTTCGTCTTCTTGTACTCTGTGTGGTTGTCGATGCTCTCGAACGCGGGGACATACAGCACCTCGGGGAGTAAGGGGGCGATGTCCTTGATCTTCACCTCCATCCTCTTTTGACCCGTTGGCTCCGCCTTCCCTTCGAGAAGATACGCTGCAAGCACCTCCTTGAGTTCCCCGACCTTGGTGACGGCTGCGAACTCCTCAGGGAGCTTCCCCTCCTTGGCTGCGGTCTTGTAGTCTTTCAGCGTCTTGGAGCTTGCGTAAGACGGGTCCAAGAGCTTGTCTCCGTACTCGGGTGCCATGACGTAGTACCTAAATTTCTTTGGATCATCCGCCTCCGCTCTTCTGATGAGCACCAGTTCCTTCAGCGGAATCCCGAGGATCCGTGAGAGATCCGTCCTCTCCTCCTCGCTCAGCTCGAAGGTGCCCTGTATCTCGAGGGACTCGGCCCTCCGCATGTAGAAGTCATCAGCGGTCAGCTTGTCCTTGCTGTCTAGCAGTTTCTGTATTGCAACCAGTATCGTAGACTTCCCCGAGGAGTTGTTCCCCACGAATGCGGTGAATTGGTCTATGTTCGTCTGAACGTCCTTGTAACCTCGGAAGTTCTTCAGCTGGATCTGGGTCAGTTTCATTCCTCGCCCTCCATACTCCTAAGTTGGGGTCTTTGTATTTAATCATTCCGAGCGCTAGTTGTCTCTCCACCCTCTTGCAGAGTTATTTTACGACCACGGGATTTTCACCTGTTCCCGCTTATGATTCCCTGAAGGATGCAGGGGTACAGCGGGAAGTCATCGGTGTGCACAAGATCCTGCCCTCCCTCAGTAATGCACACTCAAATTTTGATGAATAATTATGATTAATTTATCTTCAACAATTGAAAATGGTCTACATTAAGTTTTCACTTAATTTTTGGCAATATTTTTTATGTAGGAAATACTTTACATCTCAATAATTTTATCTTGATAGAATTCATTAAAAGATATTGGATTCGTAGTACTTGTATAGGTACCAGTGCTTGAGTGTGATCACTCGTCCCTGTGTACTAAAATCTACACTCGACTCTCCTCCATACTCGCTTCCGGTTGTTGCATATGCATTCACCGTCACTCTGATGTACAACCTCGTGTCAACGGATAATCTGACATATGATGTTGAGAGTGTCAGGTCCTGATCGAAGTCATTGCTCGTGGATGTGGAGTAGAAGGTCATCACTTTGCTCCGCAGTGTATGGTCATCAGGGCCATTGGAATAGTAGAGTTCAACCGTGATCCTTAGATAAGCATTTGATCCCGCTTCTTCATCCGTTGTAGACCCTTTTATGTGAAGAGTTGCACTTGCAAAGTATCTTATTCCGCTTTTTCCTGCGTATCCATCATGACCCGCACCATAGTCCGTGTCGTATTTGCAGTATGCATTTCCGGATCCCTGTCCGCTCTCCGCTTCGAGGTAGGCCAAATTGCTCGTTGTATCACATCTTAATGTACCCGAACCACCACCAGAGCCCAATGTACCCTGAAGCGTACTTCCAGTATATCCTACGAAGTCATCATCCTGGACTGAAATCCAGTAGCCCGCACTTGCGTTAATTGTCCCGTACATGGATACTGCAAGAACAAATAGTAACACAAATGATTGTGTTTTGACGTTGAAGTTTCTCCTCGTCATTGATTAGTTTTTTTTTTGACTAAATAAACTTAACGTTTATTAGTCCATAGTTCGCTAGAAAAATTGTGCTATGATTAACATTGATCAGATAACTTTTGGGTATGGCAAAAAGCCTTTGTTCGAGGCATTCAGTTTGGAGATTGGAGGAAAGATAACTGGACTCATTGGACAGAATGGTGCTGGGAAAACCACTCTTGTTAACCTGATGATTGGACTTTTACGGGCAAAGGAGGGAAGTATCACAATTGATGGTTTGGACGTACACAAAAAGCGGGAGGAGGTACTCAAACGTGTCGGTGTGATGTTTGAGGATTCTGACTTCCCACAGTGGGCCACACTTCGGGATCACCTGAGGTTCATTGGGCAGCTCCGGGGGCTTGATCCATCAGACGCAGAGGATGATGGATTGGCAACGCTAGAGCTTTTCGGGATTGCCGACAAGGCTGACGAGAAATTCCAGAAGCTATCTGCAGGTATGAAGCAGAAATTTGGGATCGCTCAGGCCATTATTGGTTACCCAAACTATGTTATCTTGGACGAACCAACCGCTAATCTTGATGTCAATGCCAGAACTACTGCCTTGGAGTATATTCAGGACCTCGCCTACACCAAGGACATGAACTTCGTCATCCTCAGCCACATACTTCATGATCTTGAGCGGGTCTGTGATGAGGTTGTTGTCATCCATGAGGGGAGCTTATTAATGCAGTCGTCGATGAGTGAGATTCTTGAGGAAGGATGGGTGAAGGATTACAGGATCAGGTTTAAGGATCCTGTAAAGCACCGGGAGATGAAGGACATTCTTCAGAAGGAGAATTATTGTGTAAGGGAACGAGGTCTGGCACTTGAGATTCATACTGAGGAGAGAGAAGATTTAGATAAATTGCGTAGTCTGGTTCAGTACGAAATGACCCCAGCACGCAGCATCTTGGAGCAACTCTTCGTTGATCTCGTAGGGGGTGAAATCAATTAATACCCTCCAGAAGGCATCCATATCTTTCCTCCTGGTTCTCATAATTTGGGGAAATATCATCAGAAATACCAAGGACATATCAGAAGAGGAGGAAATAACCACAGATAGAGACTGGATCTACACAAATTCATTCAAGGTGTACCGACCGAGTTACTTCAGGGGGCAAATCACTTCAAATTTCTCAATTAGTATAGAGATATCATTGCTCTTGGATGGAGGTGAAGTCCAGACCTTATACTCCAATAATCTCACTAAATCTAGTCGGGATAGTGATGAGTTAGTCTCCGATAACATTTACATATCTCTCCCCACTGCTGGAGTACTGAAAATATCAGTGAGAAGCACACACACTGGAGAATTTATTCTTGGGGAGTACATTATTGACCTCGTGGTCAAGGTCGATCCACAGCGCCTGACCGAAATACTAACTCCGTATGCCGTAGGAGCGGTTGTAGGACTGGTCATGTCAATTCTTTGGAGACCAAGAAGTCTGTGGGCATATATAGCATCTGTCAGGGATGGTGATGTCATCGAAATTATTTTTACAGTCCTGCTCTCTATAATTGTATTCAGTCCTAGTTATAAGATCTTTCAATTAGAGCCTATAGAAATCATGTATCGTCTAAGTAGGTATCAATATGCCGCTCTCTGGTGGGTATTCTTAACCGTGGTAGTCTCGACATACTTCACATTGGATAAGAAGGCTGTACAATACTTCTGGTCCTACCCCGGCGGTAAAACAAAGATGTTCTACTGGAGGATGGTTGAGATGGTAAAGAGTGCATGGTCAATAAGTATTCAGTCATTTGTGTACTATTTTACCATTGTCTACTTCGACCTATCCGCGAGGACTGTAACCACCGATAGATTTCTACAGATTTTGACCGTCTTCGTGTCGCAAGGGCTGGTTCTGGTACAGTACCTCATAGTTCTGGGTCTACTCTTTGTCCACATCAGCAATCCTGAGATCAGGGTAATACTCGTGATTGCTTTATACCTTATCTCAGACCACATATCGGTGTTACCTTTCAGACTATCCAACATAGCAGATGCCTCCGCAATCTGGTGGGATAGTATCCTCCTCCCCATTACCATTACCGCTTCATACTCTCTCCTCAAGAGAAACTACTTACAGGCTGAGGTGCAATCATGAAAAGACCGTATACCATCACCATAGCTTTTCTCCTCATGGGTATGATCTGCCTCTCTTTCGTTGGACTCCCAGTTAGCAAGAAGGTCTTAGCAGATGTGACGGTCAGAAATACCTCGATCAACCCGTTCGACCAGATTACTGTCTATGTCAACATCGGAGAGACCGTGTATATACTTATTCAGTCCTCCAGTCCGGAAACCAAAATAATCTACATATCTGGTATTGAAGAGATTCACTATACTGGACAGATACTTAATTTTCAGTATAATAGAACCTTCAGTGATAGATCTGGATTTTTGAGCATCTCAATATCTTCTGACAATCCTGCTCCAACACGTATTTATGCATATGTAGAGGGTGGAAATGAGGTTCGATACATATTCTATACCGCTGCCGCTCTTCTCATTTTGACGGGGGTGGTCTTGGAAATCCTCATCCGTAGACACAAGTTCCCATATTTAGAGGAGGAAATCAGGTCTATAAGTATTGTTGGCATTGTGATCCCTCTATTCCTGATAGTTCAGTTTTTCTTCCGTCAGAGCGAAATCGGTTACTTCGTAAATTACGATTACTCTCCGGGAATCTTGATCACACGATATTATTTTGTGACTCTTCACATCGAGGCAATAGCGTCTCAGCTACTGTCCAGATTCGGTTACAGGGATGTATTAATCTATTCAATTCTCGGACTATCCTTCATGAGGTCGCTTTATCAGAAGAGGTTGAAGGTGTATCGGACAATGCCCATATCTACTCTGAAGCAATACTTTGCAAGAGTTTCGATATGGACCGGGATCTCATGGGTGTTCTTCACACTATATTTCTTAATAGGAGGATTCTCCCGCAATGGTAGATTTCCTGGCTATGGGACTTTCTTCTCTGTTCACATCTATGCCTATTTCTTGGTCTCAATCGTGATAATTAACTTGATAATCCTGCATGTGAATGTACTCGATACCTTACAAATGACGAGGTTGTCAATTCTTGTGGTCCCATTACTTATACTCTTATCGAGCGATGGGACAATCTCTCCTATTCCAATGTTCGAGTATTTCCACCCTGTAAACTGGAATGTTGAGTACTTCCCTGTACCAATATCTGCGTTGATCCTCAAACAGCTTAGCTACACCTTACTCTTATTACTCTATGGGGTTCTAAATCGAAAGAGGTCTGGATTCAGGACAGGGAGTTAATTTACCGAACATAAGTACGCATTTTCCAACTATTACCGATTAGGTTGTGCTTACAGTATTAGGTACAGTCCTTGGGCATTTTGGATCGCTACAACAAACCACTCCTCTTCGTACACTTGTGGGTGAAGGGTCATCACCAGCCATAGATTGTTGTACACTCGTGTATTAGGTACTCAAACCCTAGTTTTGACGATTCATTATATACATTCACCCCCATATACTGTCAGGGATAAAATTCCCGAAAGGTGACATCCATGAAGACAAACGAGATCAAGAAGACACACGACAGAAACACAGTACAGAAGAAAATCATGATGGAGAGGTACAGCCACTACCTCGACGTCCTGAGGTGATATAATGGACTGTCGATCGGAGAAGAGACTGGCGGATCCGCTGGTCAGGTCATTCGACAACCTCAGGAAGCTGCTCCTTCGCCAGGAGAGAAACTGCATATAGGGCTCAGTCGAAGTCGAAGATCGTGCGGCCCAGCCCGAACTGGTGGACGAAGCCGCAGTTATTACAGATGTACAGCTTTACCCTGTGGGCGGTCATCCCCCACTTGGAGTCCAATTTCCCCTCCTCCTCCTTGAACCCTGCATTCTGTCCGCACCACAGGCAGTTGGAAGCAGCGGTTCTCCCCGTGGCGTAGGTGCTGCCCCTGACGGGTTGCTGTGACTCCATTGTCTGAACTCTTGTCCCGCAGTTGGAGCAGAACTTCTGATTGGGATTCACCCTAGCTCCGCAGTTTATACAATCCATGATGATCCTGTCCACACCTGACATTAGAACTTTATTCTTTCCCCTCGTCCGAGCGTTTGAATATCGCCCGATAGATAACCGTGAACAACCCTGCGAAGAAGGCGAAGGCCTCCAGATTGCTGAAGACCTTGACCGAGAAGATCAGCAGGTTGCTCGAGGACAATGAGGAGAAGGGGATCAACTGGCTGAAGGGGCCCTGCAGGGTGGATATCGATGCGATGTCGCTGTAGATCTTGATGATGATCAGCACGAAGGTCGAGGAGATCAGCAGGAAAAAGATCTGGTAGTCCTCCTTGGTGTACTGGGTGATGATCGAGACCGAGAGGAACTTGAAGAGGGAGTTGACGACGATCAACGCCGGGAGCACCAAGAAGGTCAGGGGCAGGAAGAACTGCTGGTCTATCAGGGCGGAGAAGTCCATAGACAGCGTGATGAATGACGGAAGGTCGACGGCGAAGTCGAAGGGGAGTGACAGGTCTACCGCGAGGAAGCTTAGGCTCTCTATCGCCTTGTCCCAGAGCATGGAGAACCACGTGGCGAGGAAGAACGACTGCGTGACCCTGACCCCCGTTGACGAGGTCCCGGAGATAATTGTCCCTGCTCTTGTGATCTTCTGCCCCTGGGAGATGCTCCGGACGATGGAGAACAGGGAGTAGCCTTCCGCGAAGCCGATGACGACAGCTGCCACACCGATCATGATCACGAAGTCCAGCTCCAGTATCCTGAGGATCGCCGTGCTGTTCTGCTGTATGGCCACGACGAATAGGGAGAAATCTGTCACTGCAGGGGGTGAGGTGAAGATAGTCTTGGTCAGATCCCCGCCCACGGTCACGACGATGGTATCCCAAACAGCCCACAACAGTACAGGGATGACGTAGAAGATGAAGATGATCGGGATGACCATCAGGATGTAGGATGATGTCAGGTGGAAGACCCTGCGGAAGACCTCGAAGAAGACGAGGACGAAGAAGAAGATCGCCTGTATGAAGAACATCAACACGATGATTAGAGGGACAGCCTCGAACACGCTGATGAACCCTCCGGAGAAGAACGACAACGCTGTTATGAAAGCGATGACGAAGTTGACTATCCCGAACCTGTTGAACGCCTTGATGTAGCTCTTCACCGGGACCTTAGGTACGTCCATGAGCTTGTGGCGGCCCAGGCGAGTGAGGATGAGGAAGAACATCAGCGCAGGGAAGATTAGAATGGTAACGAAGGAACCGTAGAAGAGATTGGAGCGGATGTTGGCGTAGGTCAGCAGATCCGTTCCCGCACCCCATCCCCAGCCGTAGACATTGCTCAGCCACCACCCGACCGTCACTGCGGGAAGCGTGATGTAGATGTTGATCAGTGCGACGTCAAGGAGGATGAAAACACCCGAGATGAACAGCAGGATGAGTATCCTGAACACAATTGCCTTGACGGAGAAATCGGAGGTGATACCAAAATCCTCGCGGTGGTCTCTGAAGATTATCCTTGTGAATATCCAGAAGGTCATGAAGGTGAGTACTGTCGAAAGGATGATGAGCAACATGTGCACCTGGTCGAATCCGATGACGTTCTGAACATTGATGTCCGATCGGTCGGGGGCAATCAGAGCCGAGATCTGGATGATCATCAGGATGATGGCGAGCGACAACAGGATGATGAGGACACGCTTCCAGTTATTCCTGAAGGCGTTTCCTATGGCGCTCCCCTTCTTCGATGCCCTCTGCTTCCTCTCCTGATCCTTCTGTTCATCGTGTTTTTTCTCCTCGGATTTCGTCATCAGTGTAGGTGAGTAGTTCATGTATTTATTCCCTCTGTGATAAAAATCATTCTCTGTACCAGAGATGTCTGCCCCAACATGCACGAATTCGTTCACTTCTTCCATCTATATTCAGTCTGTTGCTGAATATCACATACCTTTTTATAATTCTGAAGATTCGATGCTTCTGTGCCCGATTTTCCACAGGATCATATACTGGCCCTCAAGTGGTCAGAGATGAGGGAGTACAACAGTCCTGAGGAGATAGCAATGCTAGAGGACTACCGGCTACCGAGCATCCATGTCCTCAATCCAGAGGTCCAAAGACTGCCGAAGCAGAAGACACGCAGGGCAATTCTCGACGTCCTCGCAGAGGGGATATCATTTGGTGGTAAACCGAGACTGGCCATGAGTGCCCTTGAGATCCACGATTGCATTGGGACCAAGCTTACCATCATCTACTTCCACCTACAGAAACTTATAGACAGCGGTCATGTCCGCGAGATCGCTGATCTGAGCAACGGGAGGTACGACACGGTGTTCTACGTCAGGACGGGGAGGACGTACTTGTACATACAGAATCTCTTATCTGACGAGAGCCTGAGGTACACGGTGTCGCTCATCACTCCCGGGGATCAACTGGTGAGTGCCCACATGGAGGAGTACCTTAAGCAAAGAGCCGAGGTCTCACAGCAACTGTCAGCTTGGTTGGACGAGCAGGACGTGGAAGAGCCCGAGGCGGTCTACCTCAACTTGCTCAACCTCGTGATGGCGGGGCATCCGTTCGTGGAACTCATGGTCAAGCGGGCGAGCGGCATTTTCCCCAAAGCTCAGGATTAAATTCGGAGACCTCAGTGAAGCTTAGTGCGGAAAGTCTATCTCTACCCAATCTTCTCCACAACCGTCTGGGGAATATCCATCGTCGGAGCAAAGGTCCTCGGCGGTCTCGGCTTAACTGCCATCGAGATCGTCTACTTCAGGTTCCTCATCGCCTCGGTGTTCTTCGTTCCCGTTCTGTTGCTCAGCGACGGGAAGGTGGTACCAAGGGGCAGGGAATGGCTGTCCGTCATCGGTCTCGCGGTCACGGGTGTCGCCGTCAACAACCTCATCTTCTACACGGGACTCGCTCTTACAGACGCCTCAATCGCCTCTATGATCGTCTCGGTCAATCCGTTGATGACCATGCTCGCAGCAGTCTTGCTCCTCGGTGAGCGGATGACCCCCCGCAAGTGGGGAAGTGTCGTCCTGGGGATGCTCGGGGTCTCACTCCTCGTCGGATGGGATGTCTCCTCCGGGCAGTTGATTGGTAATCTCCTGATCCTTCTCGCTGCCAGCATCTGGGGCTTGTCCTTCTCCTTCTCCAAGAAGCTGAGCAACCACGGATTCTCAGCTCTCGTCCTGACGGCATGGTCTGAGGTGGTTGGGACGTTGATGCTGGCACCGCTGACACTTGGTAGCTACAGGAAGTTGGGGAGCAGTGACTTCCAGTTCTGGGGCTGGCTCCTTTTCATCGGGATCGTCGCCTCGGTCTTCTCCTATATCCTGCACTACCGGGCGGTGGAGGTTCTCGGCCCCGGGGTGGTGGCCCCCTCCACCAACATCATCCCCTTCTCGGGGGCGATCGCCTCAGCTCTTATTCTCGGTGAGGAGATGTCACTTGTGGCCGTCCTTGGCTTCCTCCTCGTGCTTTCTGGTGTCATCCTCGTTCAAGTCCCATCTGCTTCCTCATCATCCGGTCAACAAGCCACGTAGGGAGCAGGGGCATAAGCTTGAACAACAAGGTTCTCTCAGCTATCAGGTAACGTGGTCTCGGTCTCTTTTTCCTCATCACCTTGCAGACGAGCTTGGCGACTTCAGAAGGCTCCAGTCCTTTGTTGTTCACAGCTTGGGGAAGTGCGTGCTTGACACTCTTCTCGTACGGTGTCCCCTCGTAGCGAGTGAGATCGACGGATGTGCCCTTCTTCCAGATCGGGGTCTTCACCCTCCCGGGTTGGATCACGACCACACGTATCCCGAGATGATTAACCTCCCTTCTCAAGGAGTCGGAGAATGCCTCCAAGGCGTACTTGCTCGACGCATATGGGTGGAAGAACGGGAGTGCGAACCTGCCTGACACCGAGGACATGTTCACCACGATGCCCTTGCTCTCAATGAGCTTTGGGAGTAGGAGGGAGGTCAGATGCACCGGTGCGAAGAAGTTCACCTCCATGGTCATTCTCAGGGAGGGCATGTCGTCCTTGAGCACTGCACTAGGCAGGGCCACGCCTGCGTTGTTCACCAGTCCATAGAGCTCCCCAATCGAATCTGCCAGTTGTTCTATCCCCGCGGAGTCGGTCAGGTCAACGATGTGTGTCACTACCCCATCCAAATCGTCCTGAAGGATATCCGCGTCTTCCTGCTTCCTCACGGTTGCGTGCACCATGTAGCCGGTCTTGTGGAGTTCTTCCACTGTTGCCCGTCCTATACCGCTGCTGGCTCCCGTGACGAGCACCGACTTTCCGCTCACACGTTACACCTCTGAGTGAATACCATACAGCATGAATTTTACACCTCCTTAAATAAATTTCAGCTCTAGAGTATACTATGCAGGACGAATTTGAGTACATCCGCAACAAGGTCGAAGAGACCAGACAACGTATAAACAACATGAAGATCCCCGAGTCCGACGACATCGATGACTGTCTTCACGGGGTGTTTCCCGATGGGATACGTGCAGTAGTACACACGGCTCTTGAAAATGCAGATAGTGCAATCCATACCACACTAGGTGGTCTCTCCGGTGGTATCTTCAAAGAAATTGAGGTCTCGCTTCAGGGTGTGGAATGTGTCATGGAGTCAGTAGGTGAGGTTCTCGAGGGAGTAGGTGTGGTAATTGAGGAGGTCGTGGAGGACATAGTTGACGAGAGCCTTGGCTCAGACATGGGGGTCACCATCGATGTGGACATCGACGATGTGGATGTCGACGATATGGACGACATGTGAGAAGTTGATGTTCAGTGATCGTCACACCCCTCCTCCTGAATGGTGTATTCTCCGATTTCCGGAAAAGAGAACTTAAGAAGGTGAAGGAGGATGAGACCCTAGATGAGTCTTGAAGACGAACTCGAGAAGATCCGCAAGAGGGTCGAGAGTGTCAAGGAAGAACTGGAGTCAACACATATCGAGAGCACGGGATTCGAGGAGACCTCGGAAGATGAGGTCCCGTTTGACGTGACACCGGAGGGCATCAACTTAGGCTCGATTTCCCTCGGTCTCGAAGAGGTCTTCAAGGGTCTGGAGAAGACAATTGGTTCGACGGTAAAGATGGCAGTCGAGATAGCGAATGTAGGACTGAAGGAGCTCAATAAGGACTTCGAACAGAAGGTTGGTTCCCTCATCAGGGAACGGCTGAATGTCAGCGGCTCCGTCGGTGTCAATATTCACCTCGAAGACAGTCTTGAGATGATTGAGGAACGGCTGAGAGAATCGTTCACTCATGTCCGTGAGGAGCAGATCCAGCAGCTCGCTCGTGAGATCATTGACCTCATCGAGAAGACAAAGGGTGCAGGTTTGAACAGGTTCAAGGACGTCAAGGTGGAGATCGAGGAGGAGATAAACGGTGTGAAGTCCGAGATCAAGGATGAGCTGGAGAGCGTACGCTCCGAGATCGAGGAAGGTATCGCTGAGTTTAAGGAGGACATACAGGAGGTCAAAGAGGAGATAGAGGAGTTCAGGAAGGGGCTAGAGGGGGTGAAACCCACATCCGACTTCAACGACATCAGGGACGAGGTCCTCAGCACGCTGGGAGAGGAGATCATCGAGCTCAAGGAGAATATGCGTGAAGGACTGGAGAAACACAAGGAGGAGCTCGCAGAGAAGCTCAAGGAGCTCAACAGGCTCAAGAAGATGAGCAGTCTCGACGATCTGAAGAGGGCGACCGAGGAGAAGACGGATGCCAACTCTGAAATCCGATCTGAGGATGAAAGCTCCTAAGTCTTTGTACATCTCTGCAGAATACTACCCGAATCCGAGAGGACCACAGAAACGTTATATCCGAACCGACCTATGACATCCCTGTGGCGAAGTACTTTATCGGGACCTCTGGTTGGAGTTACGATTTCTGGAAAGGTTCATTCTACCCCTACCACACCCAGAACTACCTAGAGTACTACGCCAATGAGTCGCCAGTTGTGGAGGTCAATAGTACCTTCTACGAGATCCCGAAGAAGTCGCTGGTCAAGGACTGGCACAGCAGGACTCCCCCTGACTTCTCTTTCAGTGTAAAGACACCCATGAATATCAGTCACCAATCTGGTATCTGGAACTTTGATTCCCAACTTCTCACCACCTTCCTGAAGACCATGGAGGAACTGGGGGAGAAGTTAGGATTCGTCCTATTTCAGATGCCCCCGACGTTTATCCAGACCACTGCAAATACCCAGTTCCTCATCCGGTTAATCAGGGCGACTAAGACCCTGACCCGCGCACGAATAGCTGTGGAGCTCAGGTCCCTCTCGTGGTTCGAGGAGAGCACCTACAAGCTATTGGAGGACTGCATTCTGGTTGCCACACCTTTCCTTCATGCCAGTTTGAGCAGACAGCTGAGCATGCATCTCGATCACCTTGGTCCCGATATCTACATCCGCCTTTTCAGTGATGCGCGGGAACTAGGGGACGATGAGGTGGGGAAAAAGTCACTCGACCGCAGGGTTGAGATCAGTACGCTGGTTGACATTCTTAAGGCGTTCGACGAGCGTACCCGAATGGTCTATATCTTTGTTTCCAACCAGTTCTCTGGAAATGCTCCTGCTGATGCTCGTAAGATCCATCAAGAGCTCGAGAGACGGGGGCTTAATGCCGAGGGCTTTATGCCACAGCTATCACTCGACGACTTCTTCTGAACGTGTCCTGCTGTGCTGCTCAACCCGAAGCTCATGTGCAATCTTGAAGGTATTCACCCTGTCCTTAAGGACCTTGGGTGATAGGAGGACTACGAGCCCCACCGCGAATAGTGCAAAGCTGATGTAGTCAGCTACTCCGATTTTGTACGTACCGTCCGTGTAGATATATCCGATCTTGTATGCTCTACTTCCAAGGAGGAGCATGACCACGTCTGCCACAACCATCAGTGCGATAGGGTAGCTCAGGACTCTGTCTTTCAGGCTTAAGAGACATAGAAACACCCCTGCAACGAGGATCGATGGGAGAAAGGAGTAGACGTTGAAAAAGCTCTCGATTGGTGTGAGGTTAGGTTGGTAGTAAGCGATAATCTCCTCCGGAACATGGGTTGAAGAGATGGCGAATCCCGTGACGATTGCCACGAGTGCAAGAGTAATCCTCCTCGGTCTTTCACCCATGCCCTCTTTCTCCCTGATGGTCTCCTCGGCATAGCTCTCCATATGCTTGGAGATCTCTGGATCCCTGTACATGTAAACCGCAAGGATGAGAATGACCGTCTCGAACAGCGGGTATTCAACCATGTACAAGAGGGCAGAGATGAAGTTGAAGAGGCTGATACCCAGCATCACCTTCCGAGGTACGGGCTTGATGAATAGTGCGAAGCCAAGGGCGGAGATGAGGACAAATGCAGGGAGTCTTACCCAGAGCTCCGTACCGATGTAGTTCTGCACGGCGTACACGGGTGGAGGATCCCTTATCCTGAGGGAGGCCAGTGGTTCCGAAGGGTTCTCCGATCTGAAAGGAATGAAGAGGAGGTAGATGAATTCAAGGTAGGTGAAGAACACGAAGAGTAGCTTGTACATCACTACTCTCTTGCTGGGTTCAAGGTTCAGGCCGTACTCCTCCTCCAGAGCGAGTGAGACCGCTTCTCCCCTTGCCTGCATGACACCCGTGATTCCTCTCTTCAGGTTGAGAAGGATATAGATCGAGGCACCAATCGCCACGATCGGAATAGGCGTCAGTACAGGGTTGAGAACGAGGTAGAACTGTATCGCTTTTGTAAGAGCCAAGATCGCCCCGATTATCCCAAACGCCATGAGGAACATGAGTATACCCCTCGCAAACCACTCGACAGACGAGGGCAAGATTGCCTCCGTGAGCAATCCAGCAACCACAACCAAGCTGAGGAGGTATGGGAAGAGGGCCAGACCAAGGTAGAGACCAAGCCCTGGGCCAGAGTTGAACGCAGTACCTCCAGAGATTGGCTCGAAGGCGAAGAACTCGACAAGAAGAGCTAGTGAGAGGTAGAGGATAGCCCGATCATCCACCTTTGGGAGGTTCCTCTCTTGCTGTTCCTTTCGTTCCCTGATTTTATTGTAACTCTCGTACACAATTTATTATGTTGTGCTGAAAATATAAATTTAACTGGTTGTAGTGTGATAATCTGGAAAGTGTATCACTGCTCGGGAGCCGGGAGGTAAGTTTTGGCCTCCTCCCATTCCTTGGAAGTGAGCAGTGGATCTGGGGTGCCCGCCTGCACAAAGGAGGAAGTCCTCTCGATGCAGGTACCGCACTGAAGGCAGGGGCGATCTCCCCCCTCGTAACAGCTCCACGTGAGCTCAAACGGGACTCCTAGCTCCTTGCCAACCCTGACGATATCCGCCTTCGAGCTGTTGACAAAAGGTGCCATGAGGTTCACCGGCGTCCATGCATTAGCGAGTTCTAATGCCCTGTCCATCGCTTCTACGAACTCAGGGCGGCAGTCCGGGTAGACGCTGTGATCGTTGC
Source organism: Candidatus Heimdallarchaeota archaeon (assembly GCA_027077875.1). Taxonomy (GTDB): domain Archaea; phylum Asgardarchaeota; class Heimdallarchaeia; order Heimdallarchaeales; family Kariarchaeaceae; genus S139-21. Next base: position 4,643 of record JALWRB010000326.1, on the reverse strand, counting down.
TGTGAGCTGCGTAAGCAACATACCGGTACTCCATTGCCACCGCCCTAGCTGCAGCCAGATTGATGAAGACAGCATTCCTGTTAGGGACAATTGTCACCCTCTGCGTCTCGGCGTCATATGCCTGCTTTGGTAACTCCTCGTTGCCCATGACGGCTCCTGCCTCCGCTAGATCCCTCATGACTCTGATGTCGACCACCTTGGATTCAATTTCCCTTCCGAACTGCTCCTCAAATGCACTAAGGATCTTCTCCAGACCGTCGAGCTCCTTGGTGTGTCTCTGCCCGTAGTTGAACGAGATCGTCTCCATGACCTCGTAGCCGTCTGCCTGTAGTTTCCACAGCATTGTAGTGCTGTCCAGACCTCCCGAGACGATTGCCAGCACCTTGTTGTTAGTCACAGATTCCCCTCACAACTCCCGCTATTAAATCATGCGGAGGAGAAAAAGCTAAATCCCTGCGGGCCGTATGAATAAGTATGCAGGATGAACTACGCTGTCCAAAGTGCGGATCGCAGAATGTCAGCTATGACCAAGAGCAGGAGTACACGGGTGGGGGGTACGGCGACGTCTGGTACAACTACTACTGTGAGCACTGTGGTCATGAGTGGAGATCCGAGACAGAGTCTGACTACATGTAATCTATCTTCATGAGTTATCCGCTTGATGTATCTTATGAGGGAAGGATACCTGCTCAAAACATAGAAAATGATCCTTAAATAGGTAGGACTAACTAGAACGGGAGGAAGATCGATGCTATGCACATCCGGACCTTCGGATCGGTGCCTGCGTTTCTCATGCTAAGGGCGATCCATCTGGGTGTAACGTTCATCCAGTCGACCGTAAGGAACTCCGAGTAGAGCTCGATCTCCTTGTCCAGACAAGTCTCCTGCATCGTCCTTTTCACAACTACGACGGAGGTCATTGAGAGGAGCGTCTTTTTCTCAATAAGGCAAATGAGGTAGCAGTCATGGCCAGTGCGATGAAAACCGGGAGGTCGTATGCAGGCAAGGCGTTAGCTGAACCACCTTTGGTGAGTTCAATGGTGATCTTGCCGTCACCGTCAGAGTCCTCGAGCACCTGCTTCTGGAGAATCCCCGTGGATGCGTCGAACTCAATATCGAGAACGATGAAGAAGACAATGTGGATTTTGACAACTCCATCCACTTCCGACGTATCACCAATGCTATACAGTCCTGTGGCGAGCGCGATGGTATCCGCGGCCCCGAGCGTGGTGCCATTGTCCATCTCGAAACTGGTGGGGAACACGAGATCGAAGTCTGAGCCCTCCTCAGTCGTCCCATTGGGGTAGGTGGCCTTCCACATCCCGGTTGGGTTGTAGCTGAGCGTGGTGAACAAAAATGTGTCGAGTTCTGCTGATGCATCAGTGTATACCTCCATTAGCTCGTAGGTGGTCTTGTCTCCCGACTTTGCATCGATCTTGTCGTCATAGTTGTCATCGATTGTCAAGGTGTACTCGAGCTTGTCACCGACCTTAAGGCCGTCCGTGTATTTCAAAGTACCCGTCTCTGCTGCCCTGACCGCGGGTGCGGTGGCGATGAGCAGCCCTATACTAAGCACGAACAAAGTTAATTTAAACTTCATTGACTGGGAAGGAATCGACTTGTTATAAACCCTATTGATCATGTCTTGCTTATCGATAATTAATTAGTATTTTTTTTATAATCTATTCCAATCGGCTTCTTGTCTGTTTCTCTGACTTCCAGAGAAGGTAGATGATCACCAATGAGAAGACACTCACCACGAGGGATAGCCCGTCGATGAACTTGGAGTACCAAGGATGAACCCCGTAGAAGACCGTGGGTGGCTCGGGAAGGAGGAGTGTGACAGAGCTCAGCACGAGGTAGAGCCCTGCAGGTACAATGGCTCCTCTTCCGGTAAGGATCAAGAAGAGGGTGAGGAATCCGACGAGTAGGATGGCGGGAAGAACCGGTTCGTAGAACGGGGAAGGTACAGCTCGGGCCGGTAGCAAAACGAGGGTTCCCGATAGGTGAAGGATCAGGGTGTACCACAGCATGCGATCTCCCTGCTCGTCCTCCACCACAGAAATGGCCCCAGAGGTCATGAAGTACCGTCGAACCGCTATGACCATCATCACGACACTGACCATAATCGGGGTCGTCCATGTACTAAATCCTCTGAGGACCTCGAACAGGATCACCCCTGCGGTGAGGAGGTGGTACTCACTCCTGAGATCACTCACCACGGTGAAGATCCCCACCGCGGAGGCTGGGAGGAGTATCATGAAGAGCAGGGTGCTGCTCTCAGAGACCACCAGCTCCTTCCGATCGATGGTACTATTCCACGAGTACATCATCTCCAGAAACTCCGTGGTCGTGAGGTAGATGTAGGCTGAGAGCAGGGCGAAAATGAGGTCGGACTGCATGAGGTCTTTCCCCCGGAAGGCATAGTCTGGGTAGGTGGCAACATCCTCCCACCGACGGTATGTCCCGTCGAATACCCGACGCAATTCTCCCGTGTGATGGACGTAGCGAACGTAGCTGTTGCTCACCACCATCAGCACGCCAAGGAGGAGGCGGATCAGCTCAAAGTTCGTCAGGACAGAGAAGAGGTAGGTGGCGGAGTATATCGGGAGATAGTTCATCGAGAGGAGCCTTGTCAGGTCATGCGTCGACCTCGTGTACGGGAAGCCACCCGATATCCCAAGGTTGAGCATGAGTGTCACGATATAGGCCGAGGTCGCTGTCAGAAGGAGAACGTTAACCAGGCTATCGATCACCCCGAAATCAGCGAAGAGGATCAGTGGATTCGACAGAATCGACAGGACGATAGCTGTCTGGAAGAGCTTCACGAACTCCCTTATTCTTGCAGAGAATAAAGGGTTATGGTCTGGGATGTCCAGATTCTGGTGTCTCTTCCTCCAGTACCTCGACGATCCCACGGTTCCCGTCCACCCTGATTCTCTGACCAGTCCTCAGCTCCGAGGTCGCGTTCCTCACTCCCACGACCGCGGGTATCCCGTACTCACGGGCAACGACTGCGCCGTGGGTGAGCGCACCTCCGACCTCCAGAACCACGGCTCCGGCATTGATGAACAGCGGTGTCCAGCCCGGGTCTGTGAACTTGGTCACGAGGATCTCACCCGGGGACAGGTTCTCCGCAACCGGATCGTGGATGACGTGGACAGTCCCCTCTACAACCCCCGAGGACACGGGGTTTCCAAGCAGGGCTCCCTCGGGTGCGTCCTTCACCGTGTAATCCACGAACGGGGTCTCTCCGTCACTGGTGATGATAATCGGTGGAGAGAGCCTCTGGTCACGGATGTGCTCCTGTCTTCTCTCCTCAACGAGCTTCTTCCAGTCCGTACCACTGTCCTCCCAGATCCTAATTAGCTCCCCCCATTCGAGGAACCAGATGTCGTCGGATGACTGGATGAGATCTCGTCTGACCAACTCTTCCGCCACTGCCTTGAGGCTCTCCTTGATAACCGCCATGTACTTCACAGCGGCGAACTTGTGGTGTTCCCTCATCCCTCCGATCTCGACCATTGTGGAGTACAGCCTTCTGAGCCTCTTCTCACGTCTTCCCAGAAATCCTCTACCTGCCGTCTTGAGCAGCTGCTCGAACACCTCCTCCCTCCGAGCCGCCTGCTTCTCGAACCTCTGCCGGTAGCTCTCCTCCCTGTTGACATTATCTGCAATCACCTTGAGGACGGGTAGCGGATCCTCGTACCAACGGGGTGAGGCCATGTCGATCTCGGATGCTCCCCTCATACCGTAGGTATCCATGAACCTGCTCCACATCTTCATGAAACCGCTCGAGCCTTCCAGTCCCTCGACCTTCTCGAACCACCCTGCCACGTCGTCCCCCATACTCTCGAAGGCATCCTTAAGATCGGGGTGCGCCTTCACGTATTCTGCAATGTCACCGAGCATGAGGTTCATCTCGTTGATCACATTGCCCGGAATCCCGAGGCTGATCTCGTGCGAGGCTTCCTCTCCGAGCCACTTCTCCGTGTCCTCCTCCAGCATCTTAGTGGCGGCAATACCCGCCGCTGCTTCTGGTATCCAGAACTCAAAGATGAAGGAGAAGAACCCCTGCATCTCCCTCGTTATCACCTCAAGTCTCTCCTTACCGACAGGGGTCTGCTGCAGCCGGTCCTCAAAGGAGAAGACCCTCTTCCTGATCAGGGCATTTGTCCTCTCCAAGAACCCCGAATGGTTCTTCTTCCAAATGCCGAGGTATAGCCTGCGGCCGAATCCCATGAACTTGGGAACGAAGGATAGGGGGATGTGGGCAGATGGCGACCTCTTGAACTCGGGTCTCTTCATCAGTTGACGGAGGGCCTCGGGGGCAAGCATATCGAATTGGGATATCCCTCTCATCACCCCCTTCCTGAGTATCCTGTGCCTGAGAAGAAGCGTGATGTCCATGAACAATCTACTGCCGGCACTCCTCATGTACCTCGTCCTGTACTCTCCCTCTACCTGTCCTATGGGTGCCATCATGCTCAGTGCAGACCTGCTCAGCGGGGTCATGGCGTTGGTCATCCCCTGCTGGTGTCCCGAGCTGAAGAAGATTCCTAACTGCCCCTCGGGGTACTCCAGCCCCTCGATGGGATACAGCGAGGTGATGGGACGGGTCTGTAGGAGATAGAGCTCTCCGC
>JALWRB010000325.1 GCA_027077875.1 Candidatus Heimdallarchaeota archaeon | reverse complement strand
TTACTGAGCTTATCAGCTCTGCGTTCCTCACTTTCTGCTCTCGTCCAAAGGTTCTCAGATACTTTGACCAGATTAATCCACAAGATCTTGGACTCCCCCCTATCCCGATTCTGAAACTTGAATACGAGAATCTCTCTACACCTTCAAGTTTTAATGATTACAAGAATTCCCTTGCCATCTCGTTCTTTGTGCTAGATGACATTGGGCCGGAGATGGTCTTCCACATTAACGACAAGATAATCGACGAGCAATCTGCATTTAAGTCAGCTATTTTCTATTTCACCATAGTTAGTCAAGATACATCACAGTTCTCTGGAGTATTCGGACCGCTTCCAGTATCAAGTCTGGATAACAAGGTCACAAATCTATCGGCTGTCGTTTACCTCGAAAACTTTGAGAACGGTGTACCTGCTCTTATTATAATCTTCTACAAACCTGAGGCCGAGAGGATAATTAGCGACTACAATAGAATCAATTTCATTATTAGATCCCGTATCTCCCATGCAAAAACAAGGGATGATATTCTCAAAAGTCAGATTGCGGGAATTAGGGAGGATATTGTGAAGTTACTTGTTGACGGTTAGGAACCCTCTGGGAAGAAAATCTTGAGCAATGCGTTACTCATGTTCTCAAAGGCATTCTCAACGTGCTCACCTGTCTTTGCGGAGGTCTTGATCACAAACGTCCTTCCCTCAATATCAGGATATCGTTTCTTTGTCCGCTCCCAGAATTCTTCCATCTCGTCATCACTTACCACTTGATCCTCGAGGTCGAGTTTGTTTCCAATGAGTGTCATAGGAACATCTTTCCGGTTATCAAATGATTCCCAAAAATCATCAAACCATGAATCTAGCTCCTCAAAACTTCTTCTATCTGTCAGATCAAAAATTAGGAAAAGGGCAGATGCTCCGACGAAGAATCTCTTCCTCAACGGATTGAAGGACATCTGACCCGCTAGATCCCAGATCTGAAATTCGAGGGCCACTGAATTTGATATCGGGATTCTCTTGACTGCAAAGTCCGCGCCGAGGGTTGACATGTGGTCTTCTTTGAAATTCTCCCCAAAGTAGGCACGCCGAATACTTGTCTTTCCGACGCCAGTTTCTCCTGCGAGAATAGCTTTAGCCACGATGAGTTGGTAATTTTCATCGGATTGACCTTCATTACTTGAAGACATTCAAACCTGATACACTTTCATATAATCTTAAACCCTTCGTCACAATCGTGACTTCTGATTTAATTCATGACGTTTTTTGATGAATTTTATTAATAGGATAATTGGCAAACTATAGAAAACACCGATGAAGGGAAATAGCAACTTTGTCGTACTAGATCCCATAGCGACCTCGAAAATAACGATATCTCCATCTAGTATTTGAAAGACATCGATCACTCCTTTATTGTTGTAGGATACGGAGGCATTGAACTTGTCATACAGTAATTTCCGGGTTAGGGCAATATTGTCTATCTCACCCCCTTCAATGGTGATGTTTAAAGGTATGATAAAATATGGTATGTACGGTTTCAAGTAATTGCTTAGAGAGTTCTCCGTAATCTCCAAATAATTTGGAGAGTCTATGGATGGATCTGCGGTGATACGAATTGAGAATTGTTTGTCTGAAATCTCCAAATCATCAAGGGCATATCTCAAATCATAGGTGAACTTGTCTCCTTTCTTCACTCCCCAATCCTCTCCTGAAGCGCCTGCAACTAGTAGAAACATCAGGATGGTGATACAAACTTTTTCTCTCATTCTATTTCCTCTGTGCAATGAATAGTATAAAAGTTCTGGACATATACCGTCGATTTTCTTACAATCCGAGACCTATTACAAATGTAATAAATGGTGAAAAATTATTGGATCCTAGTGACTGAATCTCTATCACAACATCTCAAAGATCGTTTCGATCGCGTGTTTGAGACAGTCACAACTGGATCTACTGGATTCATACAGGATTTTTCAGCTCAAGTTATCATCCGTGACCTCGTTGTAAATGGAGTCTCTGTTTATGATTCACTTGACATCCTCGAGCGGATCCGCCCGAACCTCAAACCTCGAATACACACCGACAAAATCACGAAACTGGTGAATCAGACATTGTTGGAGATGGGATACACTCAGGATAATTTCCTTAACGGGGACCTAATCGATGACACAACCATTCTCTACCCTGATGGTCATAAGGAACGATTGTCATACCGTTTCGTCAAGAACTACGTTAACGAATTACTCTCAGAATTCCACCTGTCTTCCAAGACATTCAGGTCTATCGTGGAGGAATACCACAGAATCCTCAGGGGGTTGGATGCTTCAGAGATTACAATATCCACAGTGGAACAACTGAGATCACTGATATTGAAGAATGTCCTAAATATCGATCCATGGAATAGATCAGATTCAATTGACCAGTATAATTACCTCATCAAGCAGAAGGCTTACTACATGAGATTGAAGGGGCTTCGAACAAGGGAAGAAGATATTCAAGCTCTTGTGAAGCTCTATCAGATTTCGCTAAATCTCATCCTACTGAGCAATGGATATCTCCCTGGTCTCTCAATAGGAAGTACGACTGGTCTAATCGAGAAATTAATATCCAAGATCCACACATCTACATCATCTGGGCTTTCCTCAAGGGATATCCATCTGGTAGGTCGTCTGTCCAATCTCCTTGACAGGTATATCCATTTTGTGGATTCCGATACAGCGAGGATGGGGATTGAGGAGGAACTCAGTTCCGGTCTGGACCACTTGCTTGATTTGGTCAAACTCGTACTTGACAGAGGGATAATTTCATGGTTCTTCGTAATGAGTGACGGAGGTATTGAGCTCTTCTCTACCCAAGATGGGAAGAATACAAGCCAAGTTGGTCTCCTTGTGGCAGCTGGGATGAGTGGTGTTGAAAAGTTGGTGGAGGAAATCACTGAGAACCATCCACAGTTAATCAAACATGAAGAGGGTGTGATAATTCTTGAAAAGAGGCGCGGATACTCGGTTGTTGTCCTAGCGAAACTTGAGTCTCCGAGTATTATCCAGTCTGTCGAAAAATTCTGTAATCTTGTGGACGCAAACCTCCTCGGTCGTTTGTTGAATTTCAATGGGAATGTCTCTTCACTTCACGGAGATTTCATGAGCTACTTCCATCAGGCCAAGCTTCACTATCTATTTTCTTAATTAATTGATCCAGTTTTCCAAATCTTTATATTTTAATCTACATTCCCTGATTTAAGTGAACCAAGAATCAGAACTAGAGCAACTCGGACTTAAGACGGAGGAAGGTAGTCTAAACCTCTTGGTTCTTGACAAGCCTGTCTTCCTAGGGATCTCGATCTTTTCGCTGATCACGAGTGCATCTCTTTACTATCTTGGAAATGGGTCAAGTATCCTTGCAAGATTTCTCTTTGCACTGTTTGGACCGTTCCTTACTTATATATTTTTCATTTCGATAACCATTTACTTAGGCTTCGATTCTCTAAGCCAACAATTGGGGATACGGAAGATCCTTGGATTTCTTGTAATTTCTGGTATAACCTCTACAGTTATCTCACTTATGCTGAATACGCGGGGACAGTACACTTTCATCTTTACATACGCTAGATTCTTACCAGAATCAATCACTGTTGAGGATCTTACATTCGTAGTTGTAGTTGTCATGGCACCTCTGATTGAAGAGACAATGAAGGCGCTTCCAATTCTCATCATTATGCGAGGTTTCATCCAATCATGGGGTGGGAAGGAGTCTCGAATATTAAATAACTCGAGTATCTCCACACTTGCTGCGGTGATTGTTGCAGGGATGTTTACAATGCTCGAGACGTACAACTACATTCTTGGAGGAATTGATTCTGACTTCCTTACGAACGATGATGGTTGGTACTTTGTTTATCAACAGATAATTATTCGGAGCTTGTCTCCACTTCACTATGTGACTGTCGCGATTGTTTCGTTCAGCGTTTTTTTCAGTCTCAGTAATTTACGAACTAAGACGATGACAAGAAGAGACCTTACACCAGTAA
>JALWRB010000324.1 GCA_027077875.1 Candidatus Heimdallarchaeota archaeon | reverse complement strand
TAGAGTACTACGCCAAGGACGAAGAAACCAAAGTCATTCTGGCGTACCTCGAGTCATTCTCCGATCCCCTCAACTTCACAAAAGTAGCCAGTCATGTCTCGAAGAAGAAGCCAATACTGATGTTAAAAAGTGGGAGGACCGCTGCAGGAGCAAGAGCAGCCACATCTCACACGGGTGCATTGGCGGGTAAAGACAGTGTGATTAGCGCCGCATTGGAAGCTTCTGGTGTGATTAGAGTAGACAGTGTGGAGGACCTGTTCGACTCTGCAATGGGATTTCTCAAGGCACCCTTACCCAAGGGGGATAAGGTGGCTGTGCTCACCAACGCAGGTGGCCCTGGCACCCTGCTGACCGATGCTCTGATCTCACTGGGTATGAGGATCAACACACTCTCAAGTGAGACGCAAGAAAAGCTCAAGGAGGTCATTCCTCCAGAAGCGAGCCCTCTTAACCCGGTGGATCTCATCGCTTCAGCAGACGCAGAGAGGTATGCAAAGTCCCTCAAGATTCTGTTAGAGGATGATGATGTGGACTCGGTCATTATTATTTTCGTACCTCCTCTGATGATCCAGACGATCAATGTGGCCAACTCGATCTCGGAGATCTTGGAGGAGAGCGAAGTGAACAAACCAGTTCTCTGTTGTTTCATGGGAAGGAATCTGCTTATTAGTGAGCAGTTAAACTTCCAGTACCCAATATATGAGTTTCCCGAATCTGCTGCACGAGTGCTAAAAGACATGTATAGTTATGCGGAGTGGATCAAGACGCCACTCGAGAATCCAGAGAGGCTCGTACCTTCCAAGGATAAGACTGCAGTCAAGAAAATCATCAAAGCTGCTCTAAAGAAAGGTACTAAGTGGGTAGATCAGGAGATCGTTCAACTCATCCTCGAGCACTACGGGTTCTCATTTCCGCAAAGTATGGTCACAAATTCACTGGAAGAGGTGATCGAGTCCAGTGCAACAATAGGGTTTCCGCTTGTTCTCAAATTAGCCAGCACAGAGATAAGTCACAAAAGCGACAAGGGAGGAGTACACCTAGATCTGAGAACCAATGATGAGTTGATATATGCATGGAGAGCAATCCAGAAGGTGTACTCCAAGGCGGGGATTGAGCAGAAAGACAGGTACGTCCTCATTCAGAAATACTTCAAAAGCGGGGTTGAGCTCGCTCTTGGTAGTTCCTACGACCAGCAGTTTGGTCATGTCCTCATGCTCGGTAGTGGTGGAGTTCTGATTGAGTTGATCAAGGACGTGGTCTTCAGATTGGTCCCTGTCACCAGAACAGAAGCCGAAACCATGATCAATCAGCTTCGGTCCTTCCCACTCCTTCTGGGGTACAGGGGAGAACCTGAAGCAGATATTAGTGAGTTAGTCAATGCCATCTTGAGATTGAGCCAGCTAATAGCCGACCATCCCCAGATCGTTGACTTGGATCTAAATCCTATCCTCGCGCTACCAAAAGGACAACGGCCAATCGTTCTCGATGCCCGTATCAAACTAGATCAGTCAAAGTAAACCATTATCTCGTCCAGTGACTTTCTTCGGAGATTTGGGACAGTTGCGTCCTTTGCGGGATAGCCTACAGGTAGGAGGACCAATGCCTTCTCGTTCTCAGGCCTCTTCAGGATTTTTCTGAGAAAATTCAAAGGACTTGGGGTATGAGTAAGGGTGACAAGACCTGCGTTGTGGATAGCAGTAATCAGTATTCCCATAGCGATTCCGACGCTCTCATTGACATAGTAGTGCTTCTTCTTTTCACCATTTGGTCTGATCCCATACGACTGCTTGAAAACGACAATAAGATAAGGAGCAATTTCCAAAAATGGTTTCTCCCAGTCTGTCCCAAGTTTTTTTAGATCTTCCCACCACTCATCACTCATTCGTGACGAATATGTGATCTTCTCCTCCTCCTCTGCGGCCTGCCTAATACGTCTTTTCATCTCCTTATTCCTCACAACGACAAAGGTCCAAGGCTGCATGTGAGCTCCGGATGGAGAGGTTCCCGCTGTCCTCACCACATTCTCTATGACCTCGAATGGAACGTCCTTGTCGCTAAAGAACCGTACAGATCTCCTCCGATTCATGAGTTTGTAGAATTCCTCTGATTTCCTAATAGACTCTTCCTGCAAAATCTCCTCGAATTCGAGGGGTATATGGTCGTCCACATGGAATTTCAGTTTGTGTAGATTTAAATCTTGGTGCTTCCCTAAATTGGCAATATTTTGATTCGTCATGGTATTCCTTAAGTAAATGCCAACAATACAGATTTCAATGTCTGATCCAATTACTAAGATTCTGGCACGGGAAGTTCTCGATTCAAGGGGTAATCCCACCGTTGAATGTGAGGTCTACACGGCAAAAGCACACGGCAGGTTCATCGTTCCTTCCGGTGCATCAACAGGTGAGTACGAAGCGGTTGAGCTTCGGGACAAGGACAACAGGTACCATGGGAAAGGAGTGATGAAAGCGGTCACCAATATCAGGGACAACCTCGCGCCCAAGGTCCTCGGTCACGATGTCTTGGACCAAGAGGGACTTGATAAGCTGATGATAGATCTTGATGGCACTAAGAACAAGTCCAATCTCGGTGCGAACGCTATCCTCGGGATATCAATTGCAGCAGCCAAAGCCCGTGCAATCAGCATGGGAGTTCCCCTCTACAGATCCCTTGGTGACAGCACCCAGTTGCCAACACCGATGCTCAATGTTATCAACGGAGGCAAGCATGCTGGAGGAGATCTTGCCATCCAGGAGTTTATGATCATGCCACTTGGTTTCCAATCATTCCGCGAGGCACTACGGGCCTCTTCAGAGGTATACCACAGTCTAAAATCCTACTTGAAGAAGACCTACGGAGGCGGGGCAACTAACGTCGGAGACGAAGGAGGTTTCGCCCCTCAGATTGACCAAGCTTCAGATGCTTTGAAGGCACTTGAATTTGCAGTTTCAGAAGCGGGGTATACTATGAACAAGGACTTCTACGTAGGAATAGATGCGGCTGCATCGGAGTTCTTCCATGACGGGAAGTACAGCATAGATGGAAAGAATCTCTCGGCTGCCGAGATGGTAGATTACTACGTTGATCTTCAAAAAGAGTTCCCATTTCTCATATCCATGGAAGATCCCTTTGACGAGAACGACTATACTTCCTTCGCAGAGCTGATCAAGAAGATAGGATCAAAAACCGCGATTGTAGCTGATGATCTAACCGTTACCAATGTAGACCGGATCAACGATGCAATTCGACATTCGTCCATGAATTACTTGCTACTTAAGGTCAACCAGATCGGCACGCTTACTGAAGCGAGATCCGCATTTGATCTCACCAAAAGCCAGGGTTGGGGAGTTGTCATCTCACACCGTTCAGGTGAAACTGAGGATAGTTTCATTGCAGATCTTGCAGTTGGATGGGCAGCGGAGCGGATTAAGACGGGTGCACCTGCCCGATCTGAACGAGTGGCGAAGTACAATCAACTTCTGAGGATCGAGGAAGAATTAGGAGAGAATTCCCAATATTATAATTCAATCTGACGAGGATCATTTTCAGGGTTTTAATATATAAACAAATCTTGATACTTGTGATACGCAAGGTTCTCATTATGGACCAGTATTCCGGATTGGGATTCGACCTCTACAATGACGGAACGGTCAAAGTTGAGCCTTCGCTCCTCACTGGTCTGGTAGGTGCCCTTCTTCTTTTCACGGGAAGTTTATCACAGGATTTCATTCTCAAAAAGGTCGATATTGGAAGCTTGAGCATCACAGTTAGTACACTGCACGGATTGCAATATGTGTGTTTTTCGGATTATTACGATAACCATGATTACATTAAAGGGAAACTGGAGGAGATCATTGCAGTTGTGAGTACAGAGATTGACCCAGACAATTTCCTTGAGTTAAACATAGACAATAAATTTGACAACACGATTAGAGACATTATCTTCTCGAAGAATTTTCCCATTGACATTATCCCCAAGAGCTATGAGTACCTCGATGCCATCACGATTAATGACGACATCTATTTTGAGAA
>JALWRB010000323.1 GCA_027077875.1 Candidatus Heimdallarchaeota archaeon | reverse complement strand
TCAATTGCCCATAGGACAGGTTTCCCAGTAGGTAGAGATCATAGTCATCCCTTGCGTTGTTACTCACCTCAACGAGCCCTTCACCCACTGTTCCAGTGAATGTGCTGTTTACTCCGACAGTTGGTGCAGTGGAAAATTCATTGGATGCGTCCCCACCACTTCCAGCATCATTTTGCGACGGCAAAACTGCTGGGATGAAGCTCAGCGTAAAGGAATAAGTGGTGTTCCAACTGAGCGAATCCAGCATCAAGATGTACCGATCAGCAACTGCGATCGGAGCTTTGAAGTTCAATGAAGCAGAGAACAGACCCAGAGAGTCCGAGAAAATCGTCTCTCCAGCACTGGTGAGGACGAAGACGCTGAGATCCGTATAGCTCTCATCGCTGGATCCACTGACATCCACTGAAAGGTACCCTTCTCCTGCCACATCGATGTAGAAGTAATCTGAGGAGTCGAGGTATCCAGAAGTATCCACGTTCCCATTCCCGATGTCACCAGTATAGCTTGTGTCGAGCTGCACAGTCGTTCCCGTAAGGAGCTCCGTATCCCCTCCTGTACTTGCGTCGTCCTGAGAGTACGAACCATCGGTGTTTGTGATAAAGAAGATATAACTCACCGAGTCACTGTAGCTCTGGATGTGCAAATCAAGTGAGGTAGTGTCCAGCACTGGAGCCACTAGAGTAAATGCAGGATCACTACTGAAAAGACTCTCAATGACCACAGTGAACCCGTTCTTGAGAACAGATACCGTGACCAAGCTGAAGTTCTCGGGATTGAGAATCTCGAAATAGACGGATATGTATCCAGCCGTGGAAGGGGTGAAACCATAGTAGTCGTCGTTGTCACTGTCCCCGTCTATGTTCGTGAACAGGTCACCGAGCATCCCCGTGTAGTTAGTCCCAGAACTGACTGTAAATGCAGACGAAGAGGTATCAGCGGCATCGCCACCAGATCCAGCGTCATCCTGTGTTGTTTGAGCCCAGGTTGTGGGTGTAAGACCTATTACCATCGCAAGTATTAGTAATACTCCAAGTAAGAGAGATATGTTTACCTTTCCTCCCATAGTACGATGACCCGCACCACGGTATTTATATTTTCCGCTACTTAGTGATCGTACATCTCCGCCCACTGTATTACCGGGATCAGTCGGTCATAGAGCTCCCGCCCTTTCTCCGACAATGAGTACTCGACACGAGGAGGTATCTCACCAAACATCTGCCTATCGAGGAGCCCGATCCTGACCAGTTCCTTTAGTCGGGCAGTAAGTGTCTTAGGACTGATCTTCCCCAGTTTGTTCTGGATCTCGGTGTATCTTAGTCTCCGGTGATTACCAATTGTCCCAAGGATCATTAAATTCCAGGACTTTCCGAGGAACCTCAACACACCCTCCATTGCATGGGGACAGATATCACCCGGTAACTTCTTCATCTTGCAACCAGAGTCCTCATTCACTACTTTCAGATCCTTCATACAATCACCACGACTCTCTTATCCATGCAATCACGACTGTACTTCCTCTTTGTAAGTATAAATACTTCCACTTTGGAACAATTGATGAATATCCCCCATATCCTATAGGAAGACGGGTGTTCAATGGCATCTATGAAGGAGGGAGAGTATAAAGCCTCAACTCATCCACACATGTGTATTTGATCCTTTGATGCAGATGTATTTCCGATACGACACTCCTCTAATCCGATCACTCCACTACTTCCCAGCCGGAAAGTGACTACCCTATTCCCCACTTGACAGTTTAAGTACTTCCAATCCGATAGTACTGTAGGGATTCATACCATGAGCATCGGTAATTCAAAACAGCAAACCCACCTCGTCAAAATCGGAGGTATGCAGTGCTCCTTCTGCGTGCAGAGCATTGAGAAGGCACTGAAACGGATGGACGGAGTGGAGACAGCATCGGTCAACCTCTCACACGAGGAAGCCCTGATCGAGTTCAATCCGGATAAACTCGACAGCCAGAAAATAGACGACACACTCGTGGATCTCGGGTACACCGTTAGGGATCCTAAGAAGGTCAGGTCGTTCGAGGAGGAGGAGAGAGAGATTGCAAAGAGCAAGAAAGAGCTTGTGAACGCGGGAATCGTCACAGGAACGGCCCTTGTAATGATGATCTTCGGGTGGATGGGGTATGCACAACCATGGTTTAGGTTCGTCCTTCTGGCACTTAGCCTCATTATGATCTTTGGTGTTGCTAGAAACATATTAGGTATGGCCATCAGCTCGTTCAGACGAGGCATTTACAACCAGCATGTGCTCATGGAGTTCGGTGCTTTCGGTGGGCTCGCCGGCGGAATCGTGGGCTTCTTCATCAGTGACTGGCCGATGATGGACTTCTTCGGAGCAGCGATCTTCATCACAGCTTATCATATCCTCTCTGGCCATGTCTCACTCATAGTCCGGACAAACAGCTCACGAGCGATTATGAAACTCATGAAGCTGCAGCCCAGCACCGCAAGGGTGATTACGGACGGGAAGGAGATGGTCCTCCCCATCGAGGAAGTGCAGGTGGGAGACAGGGTGCGTGTCCGACCGGGTGAGAGTATTCCCGTCGACGGAGTTGTCGTCGAGGGTGAGTCCTCGGTCAACCAGAGCTTGGTCACAGGAGAATCCATCCCCAAGTTCAGAAAAGTCGGTGACGAAGTAATCGGTGGCTCTATCAATCTCAATGGATCTCTGGTGGTAGAGGTTACGCGCGTAGGCGAGGAGAGCTTCCTCCAGCAGGTAGCACGGTCTATCCAGGAGGCACGAGCCCTCAAACCCGGGGTTCTCCAGACTGTGGAGAAGGTTCTGAAGTACTTCGTACCCGGTGTTATCAGCATCGCCGCCACATCCCTACTTTTCTGGACGTTAGGAGCGTGGGTACTCTTTGGAGAACCAAACTACCTCAGAGCGATATTTGCAACACTCGCGGTTCTGGTCATGGGGTACCCCTGCGCCCTTGGAATGGCGACACCCCTCGCAATGATCAGAGGAGGAGGCATAGCTGCGTCCAAGGGGATACTCATGAGGTCCGGAGAGGCATTCCAGGTCTTCAAAGACGTCCGGGTAATAGCACTGGACAAGACGGGGACGATCACAAAGGGAAGACCCTCGGTCGTAGCTGTTATCACGGTACCACCCAACGACGAGATCACGGTTCTGCAAGCTGCGGCTACAGCAGAGCAAGCATCCGAGCACCCACTATCCGAGGCGATCATGGCACTTGCAGAGAATAGAGGGGTACAACCACTTGAAACCGAGAGCTTCAAGAACATACCTGGAGTAGGAGTGAAGGCTACCTCGGGGAGTCATTCCTACTTCGTCGGTAGTCCCCGTTCATTTGACCTCGGTGCAGAGCTCAACGAGCAGGTGCACTCCTATGAGGAATCAGGATCTACGGTTGTTGTGGTCACGAGGGACGACACGCTACTCGGGGTGATAGCAATTGCTGATACACTAAAGGAAGATGCCAAGACCATTATTCTTCAGATCAAAAAAGAGGGTATCAAGCCGGTTCTGATCACCGGAGACAACCAGAGGACAGCTGAGTACATCGCCTCACAAGTCGGGATCAGGAGGGTCTTCGCCGAAGTCCTCCCACAGCAGAAAGCAGAGATAGTCAGGACGATACAAAGGGAAGGGACAAGAGTCGCAATGGTGGGAGACGGGATCAACGATGCTCCCGCCCTTATGCAAGCGGACGTGGGAATAGCCTTCAATGCTGGAACCGACATAGCGATAGAGGCAGCGGACATTATCCTTGTACACGAGGATCTAAGAGGGGTGATTGATGCATACAAGATCGGGGGTGACAGCTACAGAAAGACGAAGCAGAATGTAATCATCGCCTTCCTCTTCAACGGAATCGGAGTCCCTATTGCCATGACAGGACTGCTTCAGCCAGTATTCGCCATGATCGCCATGGGAGCCAGTGTAACAGCAGTCCTGCTCAACTCCTACGGAGGGAAGTCTAAAAAGAGGAGGAGTACACAATCGGATAGATCGGTGACATACTCCATCCCTACAATAAGCTGCAATGCCTGTATAGCGG